>DASSNA010000023.1:0-14426 GCA_035688445.1 Solirubrobacterales bacterium
CCCTGGCGAGCGGCGTCTTTCCCTCTTTTTGCGCCCACTCCTCGGAGGCGACGATGATCGCGCCGGCGCCGTCGTTGACCCCCGGCGCGTTGCCGGCGGTGTGGGTCGCCCCCTCGCCGCCGACCGCCTTCAGCTTCGCGAGGGTCTCCAACGTGGTTTCCGGGCGCGGGCCCTCGTCCACCTCGACGACGGTCTCGCCCTTGCGCGACTTGACCGTCACCGGGACGATCTCCTCGGCAACGCGACCGGCGTCGATCGCCTCACCGGCGAGGTGCTGGGAGCGCTCGGCGAAGCGGTCCATGTCGACGCGGGTGATCTCCATCTCGTTGGAGACCTCGCTCGCCTCGTTGATCATCTGTTTGCCGGTGAAGGCGTTGGTGAGGCCGTCGTGGGTCATCGCGTCGAGCGCCTTGACATCGCCCATCCGGAAGCCGAAGCGGGCGTTCGGCAGCAGCCAAGGCGCCTGGCTCATCGACTCCATGCCGCCGGTGACGGCGACCTCGAGATCGCCGACGCGAATCGCCTGGTCAGCGAGCCCGAGCGTGCGCATCCCCGAGGCGCAGACCTTGTTGATCGTCTCCGAGGGAACCTCTTTCGGGATCCCGCCCTTGATCTGGGCCTGGCGCGAAGGGATCTGCCCCTGGCCGGCCTGCAAGACCTGGCCGAAGATGACCTGCTGGATCTGCTCGGCGCCAACGGCGGAGCGCTCCAAAGCGGCCTCGATCGCGGTGCCGCCGAGATCGGTCGCATCGACGGAGGAGAGGGCGCCACCCATCTTGCCGACGGGGGTACGCGCGGTTCCGAGAATTACTGAGCTGGGCATCTACTGCCTTTCCTTTCAAGTTCGTGCGGCCTGGCCCCTGTCCAGCCAGGTCCGGGGGGTGAAGATACCGACAGGTCATAGACTCGCGGCCGATGAAGGTTGAGGTGAAGCAGGTCGAGCTGGCGGACACGGGGGCCGATCTCCTCGTCGTAGGGCTGGACGAGGGCGGCGAACTGCCGGCCACGATCGCCGCCGCCGCCGGAGCGGATAGCGCCAAGGGCGACTTCAAAAGGCTCTCGCTGCTGCGACCGGATGGCTTCCCGCCCGTGCTGGTGGTGGGCCTGGGAGAGCTTGAGGAGCTTGACCCCGAGAGGTTGCGCGTTGCCGCCGCCGTCACTGCCAAGGAGGCAGGGCGCCTGGAGGCAAGGTCGATCGCCTGGGCGCCACCGCCTGGTATCGACTCCGAGATCGCCATGGATGCGCTGGTCACCGGCACGATCCTCGCCGCCTATCGCTTCGACCGCTTCAAGTCCGCCGACGCGGACGACTCGCCACGGCTCAAAGTGTTGACGCTGCCCGTACCGGCCGAGTTTGCCGCGACCATCGAGAGCGCGCGCGTTGCCGCCGAGGCCCAGAACCGCGCCCGCGACCTGCAGCACACCCCTGCCAACGTCGCCACCCCAACCTTCCTCGCCGAACGAGCCCAGGAGATCGCCGCCGGCTCCAACGCGCTCAGCGTCGAGGTCTTCGGCCGCGCCGAGCTCGAAGCGAAGGGCATGGGTGGGCTGCTCGCCGTCAGCCAGGGAAGCGCCGAGGAACCGAAGCTGATCGTCCTCCGCTACAGCGGCGGCTCCGGCCCCAAGCTCGCCTATGTCGGCAAGGGTGTCACTTTCGACACCGGAGGTATCTCGCTCAAGCCCGGGGCGGGGATGCAAGAGATGAAGATGGACATGTCGGGCGCCGCCGCGGTGCTCGAGGCCGTGGCCGCAATCGCCGAGCTCGGCCTCACGCTCGACCTGCTCGCCGTCGTCCCCGCGACCGAGAACATGCCGTCGGGGACGGCGATCAAGCCGGGCGACGTGATCACCCAGTACAACGGCAAGACGGTCGAGGTCAACAACACTGACGCCGAGGGCCGGTTGATCCTCGCCGATGCGCTCGCCTACGCGGTTGAGCAGGGGGCCGAGCGCGTCGTCGACATCGCCACCCTGACCGGAGCCGTGGAGATCGCTCTCGGCTCGACCTATGCCGGCCTCGTCTGCAACGACGACGCCCTCGCCGCCGAGATCGCCGAAGTCGGTGAAATAACCGGCGAGCTGGTCTGGCGGCTGCCGCTCCACCCCGAGTACAAGGAGCTGATGAAGGGGACGATCGCCGACCTCTCCAACCTCGCCAAGAAGCGCAAGGCCGGGACGATCACCGCCGCCTCCTTCCTTGAGGAGTTCGTCGGCGAAACCGCTTGGGCCCACCTCGATATCGCCGGCAGCGCTTGGGACGTCGGCCGCGAGTACATCGGCAGCGAAGCCAACGGCTTCGGCGTGCGGCTGCTGGTCGACCTCGCCCACCATTTCTCCACCAACTAGGCAGCTTCCCCCAGCACCATGCAGGTGGCGATGCCGTGGGCGAGCAGCTTGCCGCTGTCGGCTGCGGTCAAATTGGCTTCAGCGGTGGCCTGCCGGCGGCCGCGGTAGACGACCTTAGCCTCGCAGAGGACGCGACCGGTGTCGCGGCTTAGCGGGCGCACGAACTTCGCCTCCAGACCGAGCGAGGTGTAGGCAACGCCGGCCGGCAGAGTCGTGTGGACGGCGCAGCCAAGGGCGGAGTCGAGCAGCGTCGCCGCGTAGCCACCGTGGACGACCCCGATCGGGTTGTAGTGCTCCTCGCCGGGTTCACCCTCGAAGACCACCCTTCCCTCCTCCAGCTCGATCGGCCGCAGCCGCATCGTCACCGCAATCGGCGGTGGCGGCACTTGGCCGGTGACGACCGCCGTCATGTACTCGAGGCCGGTCATCGTCGCCCCCGCCGAAGCCGTCGCTACCGGGTCCTGCCAGACCAAGGTGCGGCTGCGGGATCCCTCGGGATCAGCGGCGGCAAAGGCTTCGGCGACCTCTGCCGCCGACCCCTCCGGCGCGGTCACGATTCCGTCGGCGCTCACCTGATCTCGATCCTCCGGACGACGTTCGCGGACTGCGGCCGCCGCTGCGACGCCGGGTAGTGCAGGTCGGCGCTGATCTCCTCCTCGCTGATCGAGATCTGCGGGCTCCTGGTGCGCCGGCTATGTCTATGTCTTGGGATCAGCCTCATCCTGGGCCTCCAATCGACTTGGTTGCATGAAGCAACTCTGGACGGCACGAGCCTAGCGCAAGTAAGTTGCTTGATGCAACCAAGTGTGCGAAGATCACATTCGTGCTGCGTCGTGACTACCCCAAGGTCGACTCCTCGGTCGCCAAGGCCCTTGAGGTGGTTGGCGAGCGCTGGTCGCTGCTAATCGTGCGCGCCGTCCTGCTCGGCAACCGCCGTTTCAGTGAGATACGGGGATCGCTTGGCATCGCCCGCAACGTCCTCTCCTCCCGCCTCGAGCGCCTAATCGAAGAAGACATCCTCGAACGCCGCGCCTACTCGGAAAGCCCGCCCCGCTACGAATACTTCCTCACCCAGAAGGGCCTCGACCTCTGGCCGGCCCTGATCGCCCTCCTGGCCTGGGGCGACCGCTACTCCCCCACCCCCGGCGGCCCCAAACGCCTGATCGTCCACAAGGAGTGCGGCGGCACCGTAAGCGAGCGCGGCATCTGCGAACGCTGCGGCCAGGTGCTCACGGCGCGGGACGCGAAGCAGGTGCCTGGGCCGGGGGCGAAGGTCGGCGCTGGCAAAGCTGGCGCGATGATCGATTAGCTAACCGACGCCCTTTTCCTTACGCCGTCGCTGCTCGTCTGCAAGCTGGACGTACTCCACCACCATCAACTGATCCTTGGTTCTGTTGGCCGCGCGCTTCATCGCGATCAGATGGTCAAGGGATGCGACTCGAACATCCACCCCCTCTATCTGCTCGGTTCTCGCATCGCGGCGAAGATCCTCGTAGCTCTTGATTCCGGCGATGTCGCCAAGGATGTCGAAGCTGCCGAACTCCGTGTCAAAGGTGAAGTTGGCGCCATTTGCGAGAGTCTGGTCGTCAAGCTGAAAAGGCAGGTCAGAAGGCGCCCCTCGCAGGGTTACCCCTATCTCGGTCAGCGCCGAGGCAAGACGACGAAGATTCGATCGCTCGCGGGAATAGGCGATGTCGAGGTCATAAGTCGGATACGAAGAGCCATGGGCAATGCCCGCCATCCCTCCGACGACCACGAAGTCCACGCCATGCCGATCCAACACCTTCAGCAAAGGCTGCATCTCCAGTGCTTTCCCAAGGTCCTCGAAAGCCATAGGGCGTCAATCTCCCCGAGGGCCAGGCTCTCCCCGGTTGCGGCGAACGAAATCCGCAAACTCGAGCCCTTTTGCGATTCGCTCTTCAGGAGTCAGCTCCAGGTTCGCTCGGTTGAGCGTCAGGTCGATCCCGGTGTCTTGCTCCCTGACGCTGAGCGCGAGATCCTCTCCCAGGAGATACAGCAGGCGCGCAAGCGTCTGCACCGTCGGCGAACCCCGTTCCTTCTCAATACGGGAGATCGCCGACTGAGTGGTACCGGCGCGAATAGCCAGGCGCTCCTGACTCACCCCATGGCGAATTCGCGCGTCCCTCAGCAATCGTCCCGGTTCTAGCTTCATAGCGTATTTAGCATTATCGCATATATACGATGGACATGCTTGACTACCCCCACGTCGTTGGGCCGTTAGTTTTGACCTACCAGCAAGGGCAACGAGGAGGAATGGGATGGCGACGGCGGCTGAGCTTCAGGTCAAGGACAAGGTCTTCATCGGCGGCGAGTGGGTGCAGCCGAGCGGAGGTGAGCCGATTGAGGTGGTGAACGCGACCACCGAGGAGGTGATGGGGACGATCCCGGCCTGCTCGGCTGAGGACGCGGACCGTGCCGTCGCTGCCGCCCGTGAGGCATTCGATACCTGGGCCGCCACCTCACGCGAGGAGCGCGCCGGCTACCTCGGAGCGATTGCCGCCGGTCTGGGCGAGCGGGCCGAGGAGATCGCGGCGACGATCACCCAGGAGCTGGGGATGCCGCTGAAGCTGAGCCAGATGATCCAGGTCGGGCTGCCGACCGCGCAGTTCGCGGCGACGCCGGGGCTGATGGAGGAAGTCCGCTGGGAAGAGGAGATCGGCAGCTCCCGCGTGCTGCGCGAGCCGGTCGGCGTGCTCGGCGCGATCACGCCCTGGAACTACCCGCTGAACCAGATCGCCGCCAAGGTTGCCCCCGCCCTCGCCGCCGGCTGCACCGTCGTCTTGAAGCCGAGCGAGGTGACGCCGCTGAACGCCTTCCTGCTGGCCGAGGTAATCGATGCCGCGGGCCTACCGGCTGGCGTCTTCAACCTCGTCACCGGCAACGGCCCGGTGGTCGGCGAGGCGATCGCCGCCCACCCCGGCGTCGACATGGTCTCCTTCACCGGCTCGACCCGCGCCGGCCGCCGCGTCAGCGAGCTCGCCTCGGCGACCGTGAAGCCGGTGGCGATGGAGCTCGGCGGCAAGTCGCCGAACGTGATCCTCGACGACGCCGACCTCGCGAAGGCGGTGCCCGACGGGGTCGCCAAGTGCTTCCTCAACTCGGGCCAGACCTGCAGTGCTCTGACCCGGATGCTGGTCCCGCGCCAGATGCTCGCCGAGGCCGAGGAGCTAGCCAAAGCGACGGCCGAGGCGTTCACTCCCGGCGACCCGTTCGACCCCTCGACCCGGCTCGGACCGCTCGTCTCCGACGTCCAGCGCGAGCGCGTCCGCGGCTACATCCACACGGGCGAAGAGGAGGGCGCGCGCCTCCTCACTGGCGGGGCAGAGCCACCCGAGGGCCTCGACCGTGGCTACTTCGTCCGCCCCACCGTCTTCTCCGAGGTGACGAGCGAGATGACGATCGGCCAGGAGGAGATCTTCGGCCCGGTGCTGGTGATCCAGCCCTACGAGGGCGAAGACGAGGCGATCCAGATCGCCAACTCGACCGAGTACGGGCTCGCCGGCGGCGTCTGGTCCGCCGACACCGACCGCGCGATCGGGGTGGCGAAGCGGATACGCACCGGCCAGATCGAGATCAACGGCGGCGCCTTCAACCCCCTCGCCCCCTTTGGCGGCTACGGCCAGTCCGGCCACGGTCGCGAGAACGGCCGCTACGGGATCGAGGAGCTGCTGCAGGTCAAGAGCCTGCAGCTGTAGGCGCTACCGGTAATAGTTGGTGGACATCGTCGCCACCCCCGGCTTGCTCTGGATCATTCCTTCTGCATGCATCCAGTTGACGAGGCGTTCTATCCGTTCTTGATTCACGTAGCCGTTTTTCGAGAGCAACGGAAGGGTGGCCTTGATCTGAGCTCGTAGGGCTTTCGGGCTGGTCGAGGGATTCGCTTCGGCGGCTCGTTCAAGCGCGCTGAGGACCTCTTTGGGTTCTTTGACCGCCGCGGCAGTGCCGCGCGCGAGCGCCGACATAAAGTTGCGAAACAACTGGGTCCCCCCCAAGAGCTGGTGGGAACGGGCGATAACCACCAATTCGTCGTAGGCGGGAATGCCGAGATCCTGGACACCGGTGACCACCGGCTGCACCCCCTGCGATTCGAGTTCGATCTCCTCCAGGTTTCTCGAGCCCCCGAAGATTGCATCGGCCTGCCCGCTGACCAGGGCCTGCACCAACTTGTAACCGACTTCCTTGATCGTCACGTCATCGGGCGCCAGCCCTTCCTGGACTAAGACGGCTTCGAGAAACTTTCGCTGGAAGGGAAGGCCGGGGATGGCGATGGTCTTCCCCTTCAGATCGGCGATTTCGTTGATCTTCGATTCCTTCGCCGAGATCAGCGCCGCAGTCGGCTGTGGGATCAGGCTGCCGATGATGACAACCGGCAACGGCTTGCCGGGCGCCACTCGTGCCATTGCCAACACGTCCTGCGGCTCGTGGACGACCCCAAGGTTGCTGGTTCCATTGAGCACGTTTTCGATCGAGCGGCCCGGGGTTGCCGGAACCATGATGGAGACTTCGAGACCGGCTTCGGCGAAATAGCCGTTTTCCTTGGCCATCAGGATGCCGGCCGCCTGGGGACCTTCCCAGCCGTCGAGCGTCACGCTCAGTTTTCGCAGCTGCTTGGAAGCCCCCGACTCCGTTTCGGCGGCTTCGGTATCGCCTCCTCCTCCGCATCCGGCCAGCAGCACAGCCACCAGCACCAGCCCCATCATCCACAGATGCCTCATTACTCAAACATAGACGCTCAAATTGACTCGAGGGTGAAGTGGACACGAGTCCCGGAGGCGCCGGGCTCGAGCCAAATGCGGCCGCCGTGGGCCTCGACAATTGCTTTTGAGATCGCTAGGCCGAGGCCGGCACCGTCCTCGCCGCGAGAGGCGTCGCCGCGGTAGAAGGCCTCGAAGACGCGGTCGCGGTCGGCGGGCACGATGCCCTCCCCCTCGTCGTCTACCTCAACCTCGACTGCCTTGCCGAGCGAGCGTGCCCGCACGGTGACGCTGCCGTCGGCAGGGGTATGGCGGATCGCGTTCTGGATCAGGTTAAAGAGAACCCGCTGGACCTTCTCGGCGTTCGCCTGGGCGACCAAACCGGTGGCCGGTACTTCGGCGCTAACCCACACCCCCCGCTCGGCAGCCGCTGCCTGCATCGCCCCCACCGTCTCATCGATCAACTCGCCGATCTCGACCTGGCGCATCGTCCACGAGATATCGCCGGCCTCGATCCGCGAGAGCTCGAAGAGGTCGTCGATCAAGTCGCTGAGGACGCCGACGTGGGTGCGGATCTCCGACAGGTAGCGCTCGCGCGTCTCCCCCGTCGCCACCCCGTCGTCGATCGCCTCGACCAGGAGCCGCAGCGAGGCCAGCGGCGTGCGCAGGTCGTGCGAGGCGGCGGCGACCAGCTGCCGGCGGGCTTCCTCGATCTCCCGGTTCATCCGCTCCTCCATCGCCTGTCGCACCGCCAGTGCGGCGGCGAGGGCGATGCCGGCGGCGGCGAGGACGGCGAGCAGGATCTGGGTCCCGCCCATCCCGTGCGGAACCGCCACCGCAGCGGCCCCGGCGAGAAAGGCGGCGACGGCAATCAGGATCGCCCGCTTCATGGCTTGAACCTGTAGCCGACACCCCAGACCGTCTCGACGAAGCGCGGTTTGGCTGAATCGTCGCCGAGCTTGGCGCGGAGGCGGCGGATGTGGACGGTGACGGTGCTGGTGTCGGTGAAGAAGGGGTATTCCCAGACCGCTTCCATCAGCTGGTCGCGGGAAAAGACGCGGCCGGGGCGGGCAGCGAGGTAGGTGAGCAGGTCGAACTCACGCTGGGTCAGGTCGAGCTCCTCACCGTCGAGGAAAACCCGCCGCGTCGCCGGCTCCACCCGCAGCGAGCCGTGCTCGATCGGCGGCTCCTCGGCCTCGCTCTCCTCTGGAGGCGAAACCCGGCGCATCACCGCCTCGACCCGCGCCACCAGCTCCGCCGGTGAAAACGGCTTCACCACATAATCATCAGCGCCCCGCCGCAGACCGATCAGCCGATCAGGCTCCTCGCCGCGGGCGGTAAGGAGGATCACCGCAATGCGGCGTCCCGGCCGCTCCTGTAGCCGGCGCATCACCTCAATTCCATCCAGTCCTGGCAGCATCAGGTCGAGGACGACGAGGTCGGGACTGTGCAGCTCGGCCAGCCGCAGTGCCTCCAGCCCATCGGCCGCCCCGTAGGTCTCGAAGCCGGCGCGCTCGAGGTAGCGGGAAACGACCTCGACGATCGTCGCCTCGTCGTCGAAGACAAGCACGGTGCCGTTGCTGTCCTCCGCCATCAAGGCGATTCTTGCCGCTACGGCGGTCTTGCTGCTAGCCGAAGGTGAACGCATAGCCCATCACCCCCGTTTCCGGTTCGAGCCGGAGGACGTGGTGGCCGACCCTGGGTAGGTCGACGAGTTCATAAAGCCGCTGCGAGCTGACCGTGACGACGCCGTCGTGGACGTCGGCGCCGGCCACATTCGCCGGAATCGGCCGCCCGTCGAGCAAGACCTTCATCTGCCGCGACTGCCCCACCGAGCCAAGGACGAGATAGACGTGCCGAGCGCCGAAATTGAGTTCGAGCGAGCCGCCGGCCGCGGTCGCCGAGTGGAATTCGATCCGCCACGGACCGCGGAAGGCAAATTCGTTCGGAGGCACCCGCCGTGGGGCGCGGAAGTCGTGCAAGCCGGGAGAGAGCATCGCGTTGGTGAAGCGTTCGGCACGGGCGACGCCGAGGTAGGTCTCGGGGGTGGTGACGCCAAGCGACGGTTCGATCCCGTGCGCACCCGACATCCGCTGCCCCACGTGGTCACCGGCTTCGGCCAGGAGCGCCCGGATCACCTTCTCTTTCTCGTCGTATTCACCCTCGCCGAAATGGACGTAGCGGACGTTCCCACGGGCGTCGATGAAGTACTCGGCGGGCCAGTAAGCGTTGCCGTAGGCGTTCCAGGTCTGCTGTTCGTTGTCCTGGACGACTGGATAGCGGATCCCGTCTTCGGCAATCGCTGCTTCGACGTTGCCCGCCTCGCGCTCAAATGGGAACTCGGGCGTGTGGACTCCGACAATCGTCAGGCCGTCCTTGCGGTAGCGCTTGTCCCAAGCCTCCAGGTAAGGGAGCGTGCGGATGCAGTTGATGCAGCTGTAGGTCCAGAAGTCGACGAGGACGACGCGGCCGCGCAGGCTCTTCAGGGTCAGCGGCCTGTCGCCAGGAGTGTTGAACCAGCGCTCGGTGCCGGTGAATTCGGGTGCCTTGCCGAGCACCGGCAGCTTCAGGTGCCCGGCGGCGTTCGTTTCGAGGGTGCCGACGGTGGCGACCGCCCCAACGCCGTGGCCACCGCCGCGCAGGTCGGTGAGCGCCGCCTGAGCCTGCGCTGAGTCCTCGAGTGCTTTGCTGGGATTGACGAGGAAGCCCGGCAGGTCGCTGGCGATCGCGTTCTGGAAACGGATGTCGTAGCGGCCGAGCATCGCCAGGGCGACGAGGACCATCACCGCTCCCATCGCCACCTGTAGCCCGGCGCCGCGCCGCGCCAGCGGCGCGATCAGCTTGCGGCCGCCGAGCATGAGGAAGTAGAGGGCGACCGCCGAGCCGACCCCGTAGCTGAGCGCGACCGCGAGGCGGCCGGCGGTGAAGGACTGCGAGGCGGAGACGGTGATGACGCCGGCGAGAATCGGGCCGGCGCAGGGTGCGTAGACGAAACCGAGGCTGAACCCGACCAGAGCACCGGACCAGAAGCCGTCCCCCTGGGCGCGCCGCGTCCCGGTGCCGGCGGTCAACCGGCTCAGCCAGCCCTCAACTCGGGCCGCCAGCGGCGGCGCCATCAGGACCAAGCCGAAGCCGAGCAGGACCGCGATCGCCAGCTTGCGCAGGAGATCGTCGGGGAGGCCGAGCGCCGCGATCACGTAGACGAGCGCGACCGTCGCGAAGGTGAAGGAGACCACCAATCCGGCGACGATCCCGAGCGGCCGCCGCCGGCCGCCGGTCGCCCCGGCAGAGAGGGCGATCGGCAGCACCGGCAGCACACAGGGCGAGACCGCCGTGGCGGCACCGGCGATGAAGCCGAAGACGATTAGCAATGCCATCTGGTTCTCACCCTTCCAGGTGAGAATTACGAGGAGATAACGGCTAGCGGTTCAGGGCGCGGCGGGCAAATACCGGTTGGTAAGCAGCGCCGCTACCGGCACCTTGCGCTGGATCATTCCTTCTTCATACATCCAGTCGACGAGACCACGCGCCTGGCCAGGACTTACGTAGCCGTCTTTCGAAAGGAGGGGGACGGTCGCTTCGACCTGGGCTTCCATTTCCTTGCGGCTGGTTTCGGGGTTCCGTTCCGCGCCGCCCTCGATCGAGTTGAGCGCAGCGGTGGGATCTTCAATTGATTTGGCGGATCCACGAACGACCGCCGACATGAAGTCGCGAACGAACTGGGGTTCTTTGGACACGAGATCAGCTCGAGCGATCACCACGAGCTCGTTGTAGCCGGGAACGCCCGAATCCCCCACCGGGGTGATTACGGGGTTCAGCCCGCGTGCTTCGAGTTCCACTCCCTCAATGTTTCCGGAGCCGCCGAAGGTGGCATCCGCGCGTCCCCCGGCTAGGTCGGTCACCAGGTCGTTACCGGCGCTCATGACCTTCACATCGTTAAGCGTCAATCCGCCCTGCGCCAAGACCTTTTCCAGCAGGCTCTTCTGGAAGGGAAGACCCGGGATGGCGATCGTCTTGCCTTTCAGGTCGGCGATGCTCTTGATATGCGACTTCTTCAGCCAGATCAGCGCCGCGGTCGGCTTCTGAACCAGACTGCCAAGGATGACGATCGGCGCTCCTTTTGCCTTGGCCATCACTACCTGGGGCTCATGGGAGACCCCGAACTCGTCGGTTCCGTTGAGGACGTCCGGGATCGCAACTATCGGGCTGACCGGACTATAAGTGCGAATTTCGAGATCCAGGTTTTGGAAATATTTGAACTTCTTGGCCATCGGGAAGGCGACGGTTTCGGGGTTCCTCCACGTATCCAGCGCCACGTTCACATTCCGCCGCGTTTCGGGGGTTTTCGAGATCGTTTCCGAGCTTTGGGTGCTGCTGTCCCCTCCTCCTCCACATCCCGCCAGGAGGACGGCCGTCAGCAGCAACACTCCCAATGATTTGCAAACCCTCATTACTTCACTCTAGTCGCTGGGGCCCGAACTCTGGAGCGTCAGGTAGCGGTTGGTGAGGAGCTTTTCCACCGGCACCTTGCGCTGGATCATTCCTTCTTCGTACATCCAGTCGACGAGCCCCTGAGCTTGGGCAGGGCTCACGTAGCCGCTCTTAGAGAGCAAAGGAAAGGTTGCTTTGATCTGGGCTTCGAGCGCCTTCCGACTGGTTTCTGGGTTCGTTTCGTATTCCGTCTTGAACGCCTTCACAGCACCTTCAGGGTCTTCGATGGCGGCAGCCGTGCCGTGTGCAACCGCCGAGAGGAACTTGCGAAAGATTTTGGGCCTTTGGGAGGCGCAGTCGGCTTGGGCGATCAACACGATTTCGTCGTATGCCGGAGCGCCAAAGCTCTGCACGGACTTGGCCACCGGGTCCAGTCCGCGCGCTTCGAGTTCGGGGCCTCGCAGGTTCCAAGGAGCGAAGATCGCATCGGCGCGCCCTCCGGCAAGGTCGGCCAGCACTTCGTTCGCGACACTTTCGACCTTCACGTCTTCGAGCGTCAACCCGCCCTGCGCCAGCGCCTTTTCCAGGAAACGTTCCTGGAAGGGGAGGCCCGGGATGGCGATGGTCTTGCCTTTGAGGTCGGCGATGCTCTTGATATGCGACTGCTTCAGCCAGATCAGCGCCGCGGTCGGCTTCTGGACCAGGCTGCCGACGATGACGATCGGCTCCCCTTCTTCCTGCGCCAGCACGACCTCCGGCTCGTGGGAAACGCCGATGGCGTCGTACCCCGCGACCACGTCGGAGACGACCGCCGCCGGCCCCGGCGGGGCAAGGGTGGAGACTTCTAGACCCGCATCAGCGAAGTAGCCGCGTTTGTTAGCCATCAGGATGCCTGCGGTCTCGGGGTTTTCCCATTCATCGAGCGCGACGTTGAGGGAGCGGTCGGGGACCGCGGGGCACTTTTCCGCGGTTTTGGCTTCGCTTGCAGCGGTCTCGGTTTCGCTGGTTTCCGCTCCGGCCGCGGTCGTTTCCGCCGTATCGCTCCCGCTTCCGCCTCCACACCCAGACAAGAGCACAGCGGCGGCCATCAGCGCCACCACAAGCACCCGGGAACCCTCAATTGCTCCCCCAAAAACCCACATTGCTTAAAAAACTTTAATGGGATTTCGGTGGAGTGGCGGTGACGCCGCCCTCTGCCCGCGCCGCCACCTCTGCGGCACGGCCGACTTTCTCGCCAATCCCGAAGTGGGCGCAAATCGTTAGCTCGTGCTCGCGGCGCAGCGGCCGGGTCGGGTCGACGACCGGGGCGCTGCGGATCGCGTCCGCTTCCTGGGCGACCCAAACCCCGAACGGTGCGCCGGCGCAGCTGGCGAAGGGGACCGCGACCACGCGGGCGCGGCGACGGCGACCGAGGCGGGCGATCAGCCAGGCCGGTTCGCCGCTCTCGGCGTCGATGTAGAGGCCCTGCACCTGGCCCATCGCGCTGCCGCCGAGCTCGGCGAGGTCGGTACCGAGCCAGCTCATCGCCTCCGCAGTCGTCGGCCGGCGCTCGCCCTCAGTCATCGGCGTGCTTCTCCAGCAGCTCGCTCGCCGCGGTGGCGGGGTCGAGTTCGCGCCGCACCACCCGCTCCAGCAGGTCTGCCGTCGCCGGGTCTTCGGCGACCGTCTGCTCGAGGCGCCGCCGCATCCGCGAGGTGGCGATCCCAAGCACCTCGCTGCGCAGGTTGCGGGCGCGGCGCTCGGCCAGCGTCCCTTTCTCCTCGATGAAGGCGCGGTGCTCGGCGACCTGGGTCGCCAGCTCCTCGATGCCCTCGCCACGGGCCGCCTCGGTGCGGAGGATCGGCACCTTCCACCCTTCAGGGTCGTGCGAGAGGGCGAGCACGCCGCGGACCTCGCGCACCATCGTGTCGGTCATCGGGTGGTCGGCCTTGTTGACGACGATGATGTCGGGGATCTCCATCACCCCCGCCTTCAGCGCCTGGATCGAGTCACCCGAGCCGGGCATCAGCGCCAGCACGATCGTGTCGGCGTGGTCGACGATGTCGATCTCGGCCTGGCCGACGCCGACGGTCTCGATCAGGACGTCGTCTTTGCCGGCGGCGTCCATAATCAGCGCCACCTGCAGCGCCGCCTCGGAGAGGCCGCCGAGGGCGCCGCGTGAAGCCATCGAGCGGATGAAGACGCCAGGGTCGAGGAAGTGCTCGGTGAGGCGGATGCGGTCCCCGAGCAGCGCGCCGTGGGTGAAGGGCGAGCTCGGGTCGATCGAGAGCACCGCGACGTCGCGCTCGGCCTCGCGGCGCAGCTTCGTCAGGGCGCCGATGAGCGTCGACTTGCCGGACCCGGGCGCCCCGGTCAGGCCGACGATCGCGGCCTTGCCGGTGTGCGGGTAGATCTCGCGGACGAGGTCCCACCCGGCGGGGTCGTCGGACTCGACGAGCGTGATCGCACGGGCGAGCGCCCGCTTGTCACCGGCCATGAGCCGCTCGGCCAGGGTGCCGTCCGCCATTGCGGGCGCAGACTACATTTGGTCCCGTGGACTCCGTCCTCACCTCCCGGCCGCCGCAGCAGGCGCTGCCGCCGGCGATCCGCGGCGAGCCGCCCCCGCGCCGCGGGGGGCCGGTCGCGCTCCTGCGCTTCCTGCGCTCGAACCGGATGCTCACCTGGGGCTACGCGAAGCTCGCGCTGCGCCTGGGGTGGCTCAAGCTGCGGTTCCGCGGCCGCCTGCGCACCGACGGCCTCGCGTTCGTCGGGCCGGGCGTGAAGCTGGAGATCGGCCGCGACGCCCGGCTCTACCTCGGGCGCTGGTCGTGGATCGGCCACGGCTGCAAGATCCGCGCGCACGAGGGCGAGGTCCGGATCGGCGCGAAGACCGTGCTCGGCCAGGAGTGCACGATCTCCGCCTTCCAGCACATCTCGATCGGCCGCGAGTGCATC
>DASSNA010000036.1:0-4450 GCA_035688445.1 Solirubrobacterales bacterium
GCCCGAGCCGCAGATCTACCCGCACCAGATCGCCTTCAACGTCCTCGCCCAGGCCGGCAGCTTCGCCGTCGGCGACGATCACACCGACGAGGAGCGCAAGCTGATCAACGAGACCCGCAAGATCCTCGGCGACCCCGAGATCAAGGTCAGTGCAACCTGCATCCGGGTCCCCGTCGTCACCGGCCACTCCGAGGCCGTCAACGTCGAGACCCGCGAGCCGCTCGAGCCCGAGCAAGCGCGCGAGCTGCTGGCGGCGGCGCCGGGCGTGACCGTCGTCGACGACCCGGACGCCGGCCGCTACCCGATGGCCGTCGAGGCCGCCGGCAAGGACGACGTCTTCGTCGGCCGGATCCGCCGCGACGCCGGCAACGAGCGCGCCCTCGACCTCTGGATCGTCGCCGACAACCTGCGCAAGGGCGCCGCCACCAACGCCGTCCAGCTCGCCGAGGTCCTGGTCGAGCGCGGCCTGGTAAGCCAAAAACAGGCCGCCTAGGGACCAAATTCCCCACAGCGTGGGTGATTTTCACCCACAGCATGGTAAATTTGTTCCATGCTGAAGCGCGCATTGGAGAGTCCTCTTCGGGCAGCGCTGAGCGATACGCCCGTAGTGATGCTCGTGGGAGCCCGCCAGACGGGGAAGAGCACGCTTGCGGAAACCCTGGTCGAGCAGCATGGGGCTACTTATTCCACCTTCGACGCGCCCCGCGTTCTCGCTGCTGCTCGCGCTGACCCCGTGCAGTTCATCGAGGATCTCGGCGATACAGCCGTTATCGATGAGGTGCAGCGAGTTCCTGAGCTATTTCTGCCCATCAAGGCATCCGTGGATCGCGACCGCAGACCGGGCCGATTCCTCTTGACCGGCTCCGCCAATCCTCTGTTCGTGCCAGAGGTTGCCGAGGCACTGGCCGGCAGGATCGAGATCCTGACCCTTTGGCCCTTTTCGCAGGCAGAGTTAGCGGAAACCGATGGGGTGCCCCTCACCGAATTGCTGTTCAGCTCGCAGGTGCCGAAGGGCCTCTTGTCGGTGGAGCGGGAGGACCTTGCGGATCGCATCGTTCGGGGAGGCTTCCCCGAGGCGGTCGAACGTGGAGATAAGAAACGACGGGACCAGTGGTTCTCGAGCTACATCACGACGATCCTCGAGCGTGATGTGCGCGCGCTAGTGGACATCAGTCGACTCGAGGAGATGCCCGACCTGCTTACCGCCTTGGCGCTGCGTTCGCGAGGACCCACGAATAAGAGCGCGCTCAGCCAGGACCTCGGCATCCCCGTCAGCTCGATCGATCGCTACTTGGTGCTGCTCGAGCGCATTTATCTGGTGCGGCGGCTGCGGGGGTGGCACAACCGCCTTGGGCCGCGACTCATCAAATCCCCCAAGCTCCTTCTCTGCGATTCCGGCTTGCTCTGCTATCTCCTGCGCTGGGATAAGGGGCACCTGCTTTCCGACCCGACCTCATTCGGGCTCGCGCTGGAGGGCTTCGTCGGAATGGAGCTTGCGAAGGCCGCTGATCTCGACCCCCGCGATCCTCACTTGATGCACTACCGAACCTCCAAGGGGGTCGAGATCGACTTCGTGCTTGAAGCAGCCGACAGGCGGGTCGTGGCGATCGAGGTAAAGGCTTCCGGCACCGTGGACGCAGGTGACTTTCGCCGCTTCGATCGCTTGCGAGAGACCCTGGGCTCACGGTTCGTGCGCGGAGTCGTCTTTTACACGGGCGACAGGGTGCTCCCGTTCGGAGATCGGCTCCAAGCCTGGCCCGTTTCGCTTCTCTGGACGGCGCCGTGAACATCGGCTTCGCCGAGGCCCTGCTGCTGTTCGGCGCTCTGCTCGCCGTCGTCGCGGCGCTCTCGGGGGTGATGAAGGGGACGGTGCTCTCGGCCTCGGTCCTCTCGGTGGTGCTGGGGTTTGGGCTCGCCGTCGCCGGCGTAGTCGAAGTCGATGCCACCGACAAGGCGATCGTCGAGCTGGTTGAGCTGGCGCTGATCCTCACCCTCTTCTCCGACGGGATGTTCGTTGAGCGCGAGCTGCTGCGCAGCCACTGGGGGCCGGTGGCACGGGCGCTGGTGATCGCGATGCCGATCACGATGGCGCTGCTGGCGCTGGCGGCGAAGGCGCTCTTCCCCGGCCTCAACTGGGCCGAGGCGTTCCTGCTGGCGGCAGTGCTCTCGCCGACCGACCCCGTTGTCACCTCGGCGGTTGTCACCTCGCGGCTCGTCCCCAGCAAGGTCCGCCATACGCTCAACCTCGAGTCCGGCCTCAACGACGGCCTGGCGCTGCCCTTCGTCCTCTTCTTCCTCGTCCTCGCCTCGCCCGGAGGCGACCCCGGCGGCGAAGCGGCGAAGCTGCTCGGCGAAGCGGCGGTGGGGGCGGCGATCGGCGTCGCCCTCGGGGTCGCGGCGGGGCGGTTGCACTGGCGCCTTCCCGGCGGCGGCATCACGGCCCGCTACGAGGGGATCTACGCGGTCGGCTTCGCCCTTTTCGCCTTCGGCCTCGCCGAAGCGACGATCGGCAACGGCCTGATCGCCGCCTTCGTCTGCGGGATCGCGATGGGGGCGAGCGAGCGCGAGGTGCCGCAGGGCTTCGTCGAGTTCGCCGAGAACGCCAGCGCGATCCTGCAGGTGCTGACCTTCTTCGTCTTCGGCGGCTTGATCTACGCGACCGGCTTCCACCACGATGTGCCGCCGCTGGTGGTCTTCGTCGCCTTCGCCCTCCTCGTCGCCCGCCCCGCCGCGGTCCTGCTCTCCTTCCTGCGGACGGGGATCCCGCGCTCGGAGAAGCTCTTCATGGCCTGGTTCGGCCCCAAGGGCGTCGCCTCGATGCTCTTCGCCCTCTTCGTCCTCAAGTCCGACGTCGGCGACAACGTCCTCATCTTCGACGTTGCCGCAGTCGCGATCATCGCCTCGATCGTCGCCCACGGCCTCACCGACACCGTCGGCGCCCAGTGGCTGGCGCGGCGGGTGGGACTCACCACTTCCCGGTGAAAAGCTGCTGAGTAGGCGCAACTTTTCACATGTATGTCTAATTAGAGGAAGAAGCTCCGTCCAGTACGGAGTTGACAGAGCTGCGGCAGGGGCTGTGGCTCGCAAAACCAGAGGGAGAACCATGATTCTCTTAACCAGTGGGTGGGCCCGTGTGGGCCGCCGCCGCGGTGCCGTCCTGGCTGCGGTCATATGTCTCGTCGCCATGTTCGGCGCTTTCAACGTCTCCAGCGCTGCGGCGCTCGGGGCACAGTGTTCGGGAGCCAATGCCAAAGGCCTTGGGGCGTTCCTGCAGACCCGGGCGCAGCGGCGATGGACCGGCAAAGAATCCGGCTTCAACGGCTCCTCCAACGCGTTTGCCTGCAATGGCAGCCAGGGCACGGGCGGGAAACCGCAGGTGAGCTACGTGCCGGTTAGCAGCACCACCGCGCTGCGCGCGTGGGGCGCTGAAGACGGCGTCCTGCACACCAAAGAATTTGGCTTCCCGGTCAACTTCCTCGGCACCGACATCGCTCCAGCGGGACCAGTCAGCGAACCGGGGACGATGCTGGCGAAGATGAAAGCGGCGCTCGGCTCCGATGTCGTCGTCGTGCCGGTGACGCAGACCGCGACCGCGATCGCCGCCCACCCGCCGCAGCTACCGGCGCACCCGGCGTGCACGGTTCCAAAAATCACCTCGGTTCAGCTGCAGAAAGTGTTCAGCGGCGAAATCAAGAACTGGCGCCAGATCGGCACCGCTTCCGACTCGTCCGTCGGCGGCGATTGCGACCAGGCGATCACCCGCATCGTCCGCGACGAAAGCGCCGGCACCACCTACCAGTTCAAGCATTTCCTCGGCCAGGTCAACTCGGCGCCGCTCGCCTGCACCGGCAAAGAAAAACGGACCTGGGCGCAGCTGCAGGCTCCCTTCGGCGCCACCACCGAAACCTCGCCGAACCAGGAATGGCCGAGCAACGGTCAGTGCCAAACGGGCGAAGGCAAAGTGACGACCGTCTCCGGCCCGGGTGCCGAAGGCGAAATCGGACCGCTGTCCTACGTCAGGGAAAATGCGGGCACGATCACCTACGGCAGCTTGCCGGAAGCACAGCAGGCGGCCCCGAAACAGGTGATCAGCGTTTTCAACGGGATCAAATACAGCGACCCGGAAAGCGGCGAAGGCGAAGCCAACTGCGGCGCCGCCAAATACACCCGCCCGGCCGGGTGGGAAAGCGGCGTCAACGTCGACTGGTCGCAGGTCTACGGCTCTGACCCGAACATCGGCGAAGCCGCCAAAAACGCCTACCCGATCTGCACGCTGAGCTGGGACGTCGCCGCGGCGAACCACTTCGGCAAAGGGGTGGCCACCACCGTCCACGACTACCTCGCCTTCGTCGTCGACAAAGAAGGCGGCCAGGCCGCGGTCAGGCACATCGGCTACCGCGACCTGCCGGCCTCGATCGCCAAAGCCGCCACGGCGGCAATCGCCCACATC
>DASSNA010000039.1:0-7422 GCA_035688445.1 Solirubrobacterales bacterium
GCCCGAGCAGCGGCGGCTGGCGGACATGCAGGCGGTCGACGAGGTGCTGGGGGAGATTGGGGCGGGGGAGAAGCCGCGCTTGCTTGTCTTCAACAAGGTCGACCTACTGAGCGAGGAGGAGCGGAGCGAGACCGCACTCGATCATCCCGAGGCGGTCTCGATCTCGGCCGAGACGGGAGAGGGGCTGGATGCGCTGCGCGGGCGGGTCGAGCAGGCCTTCGAGGAGACGCTGACTGAGGTGGAGCTGCTGATCCCCTACTCCGAGGGCGGGCGGCTGCATGAGCTGCACGAGGTTGCCGGCGACTTGGAGAGAACTGACCGGCCCGACGGGGTGCTCGTGCACGCCAAGGTGCCGGCGGCGGAGATGCATCGCTTCAGCGACCTCGCTGTCGCTTAGGCTTCCGCGCGTGCAATTACCCGTCGCAAAGCTGAAAGAGCAGGCCCTGCTTCCTACCCGTGCCCACGAAGGCGATGCTGGCCTTGATCTCTATGCCTGTGAGGCTGCTCATATTGGGCCGGGGGAGAGGTGGAGTGTTGGAACTGGGGTGGCGGTGGAGATTCCCGAGGGGCATGCGGGGTTGGTGCTGCCGCGGTCGGGATTGGCGCGGGAGCATGGGATTGCGTTGGTCAACGCGCCGGGGTTGATCGACTCCGGCTATCGGGGTGAAGTGCGGGTGCTGCTGCTCAATACCGATCCGGCCGAGACCTTTCGGGTGGAAGCGGGGGATCGGATCGCGCAGCTGGTGCTGGCGCCGATCGCGCTCGCCGAACCGGTCGAAGCGGTTGCGCTCAACGAGTCGGCCCGCGGCGAGGGCGGCTTCGGCTCTAGCGGGCGTTAGCGGCCTGGCGCGCGGATTCGTGCGCTGCCTGCTCTAGCTCGTCAGGGAGCGGCTCCAGCTCTGGGCGCGTGCCGTAGCGGCGCTCCAGGGCCAGGGCGATCAGGTGGTCGGCGAGCCAGGCGTTCTTCGGCAGCAGCGGGCCGTGCAGGTAGGTGCCGATCACGTTGTCGCGGTGGACGCCCTCGAGGCCGTCGCTGCCGTTGTTACCGTGGCCGGAGACGACGCGGCCGAGCGGCTGTGCGCTCGGTCCCAGGTAGGTGCGGCCGCCGTGGTTCTCGAAGCCGGCGATCAGCCGCGGGCCAGCGCCGACGTCGGCCTCGATCGCGACGTTGCCGATCAGCCGCGGGCCCGGCTCGCGCACCGTCTCCAGGTCGGCGATTCCCAGCCCCGGCAGCTTCTCCTCGCCGAGCTGGTAGCTGTGGCCGAGTAGCTGGTAGCCGCCGCAGACCGCCAGCAGCACCGCACCATCGTCGGCCCCGGCGGCGATCGCCTCGCGCTTGGTCGCGACCATGTCGGCGGCCACCGCCCGCTGGTCGCGGTCCTGTCCGCCGCCGATGTAGAGGAGGTCGTGGGTTGCGGGGTCGAAGCCCTCTCCGGGCCCGACGCCGCTGTGGGCGAAGCCGATCCCGCGCCACTCGCAGCGCTGCTGCAGGAAGAGGATGTTGCCGCGATCAGCGTAGATGTTCATCTGATCGGGATAGAGGGAGAGGACGCGTAGCTCCATCAGACCCTCTTTTCCAGCAGGACGACGAGCGAGCCGACGTGGATGTCGGTCGCGGGGATCTCGTGGCGGCCAGCCTGGGCCAGCCCGAAGGCGGTGGCCTCGGACTCGAGCGCCGCAGTGGTGAAGGTAGCGATCCGAACCTCGTTTGGCTCCTCATTGAACGCGCCGTCTGGCGAGACCGTCTGGCGCAGCCGCCGGACGATGATTTCGCCCGGACCGATCGCGGCCTCGACCGCCAGGCTCGAGTAGACCCAGCCGTCGACCTCCCGCACGTCGGGGAGTGGGGGAGGGGCGCCGTCGGGTTCTGGCATCTCCTCGATGATCGCCACGGCAAGGATGCCGCCCGGTCGCAACGCCGCGGCGATACAACGCAGGCACTCGGCCCGCGCCGCTGCATCCGGCAGGAGCTGCAGCAGGTGGGTCGGGGCGAGGACGAGCGCAGCCTGCTCTTCGAGCTTGAACTCCCGCGCATCGGCCTCCAGTGTCCTGAGCGGGAGATCGGCTCCGCGCGAGGCGAGCACGGCGAGTAACTCAGGGTCGGCGTCGAGGCCGATCACCTCGTGTCCCCGCCGGGCCAGGTGTAGCGCCACGCGGCCGGTCCCGCAGCCGAGCTCCAGCACGGGACCCCCGCAGCGCTCCGCCAACTCCTCCCAGAGCGGCAGGTCGGCGCCATAAGAGCCGCACTCGACGTCATGCCAGATCGATGCCGCGCCACCGTTCATCGCCAGAACTCCTTGGCGAGGCCACGGTTGGCGAGCAGCTTGCGCAGCTCCAGCAGCGCGGTGTAGGTGGGGAGGGCGAAGAGCCGGCCCTGCGACCCTGCTACGGCCTCGTCAAGCGAGCGCTCGATCCCCGGCACCACCTCGATCGCCTCCTCCGGCCAGCCGGCGTACTTCAGTCGCAGCGCCATCTCCGGCGCCCGCGTGCCGCTGCAGACGACGCGTCTGACGCCGCCGGAAAGGAGCTCGAAGTCGGCATCCCAAATCCAGGAGACGTCGCGGCCGTCGGCGATCCGATCGTTGAGCGCGATCCAGAGGTCGATGCCGCCCTCACGACTCTCCAGCAGCAAGGTCCGCAGCACCTCGTTGGCGCCGGCGGGGTTCTTGATGAGGAGGATCGAGACGGGGGTGCCGGCAACCTCGATCGTCTCGACCCGGCCGAAGGCGGCGCGCATCTCTCCCAGCGCGGAGGCGATCCGCTCCGGCGCGACCCCCAGCTTGAGCCCGGCCGTCACCGCCGCCAGCGCGTTGTAGACGTTGTAGAGGCCAGGCAGCGGTAGTCGTAGCTGGATCTCGCCCTCGGGGGTGAGGACCGTGACCCGTGAGCCGCTCATCCCCTCCAGCTCGATTGCGGTCGCCGCGACCTCGGGCCGCGGGCGCTCGGCGCCGCAATGAGGGCAGGAGTAGTGGCCAAGATGGCCGACGAAAGCGCGCTCGTAGCGATAGGGGTGGCCGCAGCGGCGGCAGTGCTTGGCGTCGAAGGCATGCTGCAGCTCGGGCAGCGCCTGCGAGGGGTCCTCGATTCCGAAGTAGAGGACGCCTTCGCGCCGCTTCTCGTTGGTGTCGCGGCCGAGGTCGGCGATCAGCGGATCGTCGGCATTGAGGGCGAAGTGGGTGCGCCCCGCCCGCGCCGCCACCGTCCGTGCCCACTCGTCGGCCAGCGCCTCCATCTCGCCATAGCGGTCGAGCTGGTCGCGGAAGAGGTTGCCGAGGACGATCAGCGAGGGTTCGAGCTGCTCGGCGACGCGCGGCAGCCAGGCCTCGTCAGCCTCGAACAGGCCCTCTTGGCCCTGCTGCTCGAGCAGCGCCGTCGCCACACCCCAGGTCATATTCGAGCCGGCGCGGTTGTGGACCGGATGGCGGCCGTCGGCTGCGAGCAGGGCGGCAATCATCCCTGCGGTGGTCGTCTTGCCGTTGGTGGCGCTGACAATCGTCGTACCGCGGTCGAGCCTGGTGCCGAGACGGGCGATCGCCTCCGGCTCCAGCCGCAGCAGCACCCGCCCCGGCAGCGTCGTGCCGCCGCCACGGCCGCTTGCGCGGCTGGCGGCGCCGATCGCCCGCGAGAGTGCGAGCTTGGCGCCGAAGAGGGGGCGCGTTCCGTTCGTCGCCGTCAACTCTCAGCCTTTTCGCCGCTGGGGACGAGGATCGAGAGGGCCTGCGGTAGCACCCGCAGCGAGACCGGCAAGTCGGTGAGGTGGTCGCCATCGGCGTAGACGGGGAAGGGCCGGCTCGCGTCCAGTTGCAGTCGAGGCGCCCGGAAGGTGCTCACCTCATCCTTGCCGAGATGGGTGCCCTTGAGCACGTCGCGTAGGCCCATGAGGAAACGCAGCTTGCCGACGTCGCTGATCGCGACCACGTCAAGGAGCCCGTCGTCGATCTCCGCTTCGGGGGCGATCCACATGCCGCCGCCGTACACGCTGTTATTGGCGACCGCAACGAAGTAGCCGGTCAGCCTTTTGCGTTCCTCGCCAACCGCGATCGTAAACCGGGCCGAGCGCCAGCCGATCAGGGTGCGCGTCATCGAGTAGGCATAGACGGAGTTGCCGCGGAGGAAGTGGGTTTCGTTCGCGAGCCGGTTGCATTCGGAGTCAAAGCCGATGCTGGCGATGCCAAGGAAGCGCTTGCCATTGGCCTCACCGACATCGATCCGGCGGCTGTGGCCCCCGAGCACGGTGTCAACCGCGGCCTCGGGCTCGCTGGGGATGCCGAGGGCTCGGGCGAGGTCGTTGCCGCGCCCGGCGGGAATCAGGCCCAGCGGCACCTCGAAGCCGGCCATCGCGCCCCCGACCGCCCCGAGCAAGCCATCACCGCTGACCACGACTGGGACCTCGCCGAGCTCGGCCGCCGCGAGCGCCAGCTCGGCCCCGTGCTCGAGACTGCGCGTCTTCTCGACCCGGAAGACGGCACGGCGGCCGTCCAGGGCCGCCTCGATTCGCGGCAGCAGCTTCAGGCTCTTCCCTCCGGCCGAGGAGGGGTTGACGAGCAGGGTCAGCGGCGTCCCAGCGATCTCCATTCGCGCTCCAGCCTAGAGGGAGCGCCGCGGCGCCTCGCCGCCGCGCAGGCGGGCGACAAAGAAGCTGCCATCCCCGGCCGCTTCCGCCCAGATCGGCTCGAAGCCGGCGAGGGCGAGGCGCCGCCGCAGTAGCCACCTGGCGAGAACATCGTTTCCACCCTTTTCCTTGCTGGAGCGAGGAGAAAGGTGGAAACGATGCGACGTGGTGGCGACGAGGGTGAGGAAGCCGCCTGGGCGAAGGACGCGAGCTGCCTCGGTGGGCTTCGGCCTGGCGTCGACGGCGGCGAGGAGGTCGAAGTGATCGGCCGGGTACGGGAGCGAGCGAGGGTTGCCCTGCTTGAAGGCGACGCGGCCCTCGGGGTCGAGCCCGACGCGGGCGGTAGCACGGCGAATCTCCTCGGCCGAGCGGTCGACCCCGCGGACGCGGGCGCTGGGGAACTCGCGGGCGAGGAACAGTGCCCCCTCACCCTCACCGCACTCGACCTGCAGGATCCGCTCCGGCTCGCCGACGTGGAGGACGGCGGCGGCAAGCGGGGTCAGCAGGGGGGAGGGGGCCACGTTGGGGATCGTAAGCCGTTGGCTTTCCCCGCTCGCAGGTCGAATAGGGTTCCGCGCCGTGGAACCACAGCTTCGATCTCAGCGGGCCACATTTGCCGTCCTGGCGCTGCTCGTCGCCGTAGCGATCGCTTCGATTCTGGCCGCCTGCGGCGGCTCTAGCGACTCGACGACCTCCTCATCGACGACGAGCACGACCGAAGCGACCGCCTGCAAGCAAGTCAAAGCGCCGCCGCCGAAGTCGGTCGGTTTCAAAGCGCCGAAGCAGGTCCTGAAGCCGGGCGAAAAAGCAACGGCGGTGGTGAAGACGAACTGCGGCACCTTCGAGATCGCCCTCGACACCAAGCGGGCGCCGAAGACTGCCAACTCCTTTGCCTTTCTCACCGAAGAAGGCTTCTACAACGACCTCACCTTTCACCGGGTCGCCCCCGGCTTCGTGATCCAGGGCGGCGATCCGAAGGGCAACGGCCTTGGTGGGCCGGGCTACAGCGTCGACGAGAAGCCGCCGCCCAACCTCGAATACACCAAAGGAGTGGTCGCGATGGCGAAGAGCTCGGCCGACCCGCCCGGGCGCTCCGGCAGCCAGTTCTTCGTGGTCACCGCGGCTGCCGTACCGCTGCCGCCGGAATATGCGCTGGTCGGCAAGGTCAGCAAGGGGTTCGACGCGGTCACCCAGATCGAATCGCTCGCCGGTGGTCCGGAAGAAAGACCGACGCAGACGGTTCTGATCGAAGAAATGACGATCGAACGCGAATAGCCGCCCCCGGTTAAGCTCGTTCGATGGCAAAGGTGGACGTAGGCGATCGGGCGCCGGACTTCGAGCTGCCCGGGACGGGCGAGAAGACCTACCGCCTCTCCGACTATCGCGGGCAGAACCTGATCCTCGCCTTCTATCCAGGTGACGCCACTACCGTCTGCACCAAGCAGTTCTGCTCCTATCGCGACCAGGGAGATCGCCTCGACGCCCTTGACGCCGCCGTGCTCGGCATCTCGCCGCAGTCGGTCGACTCGCACGAGCACTGGGTCAAAGAGCAGGAACTGAACGTGCCGCTCCTCGCCGACGAGGACCTGGCCGTGGCGAAGAGCTACGGCGTCACCGGCTGGCTCGGCCCGCTGGCGCGCTTCACCGAGCTCAACGACGCTCCCGGCGGCCGCTACGTGATGCGGGCGATCTTCGTGATCGACGGAGAGGGCATCGTCCGTTACCGCCATGTCTCGCGGACGGGCAGCACCTACGAGTCGGTCGAGGACCTGGAGAAGGCGCTGGCCACGGTCGGCTGATGCCGGTGGACGAGCGGCCCTTCGAGGTCGGGACGCGGCCCCAGCTGCACGGGGAATCAATGGGGGAGGGGCCACCAGTGGTCCTCTGCCACGGCATCACTGCCACCAGGCGTTATGTCCTGCACGGCTCGAAAGCGCTGCCGCGCGGCGGCTACGAGGTCATCGCCTACGACGCCCGCGGCCACGGCGAGTCCGACCCCGCCCCGGTAGGGGAGGGTTATGGATACCCGGAGTTGGTTGAGGACCTGGAGCGGGTGGTTGTCTCGCAGGTCGGAGACGGCCGCTTTGTGCTCGGCGGTCACTCGATGGGCGCCCACACCGCGATTGCCTACGCGCTGCGCCACCCGGAGCGAGTCGCGGGGCTCGTGGTGATCGGCCCCGTCTATTTAGGAGAGATCAAGCCGGAGTCGCTCGAGTACTGGGACGGGTTGGCGGCAGCGCTGGAGGAGGGCGGCGTCGACGGCTTCGTCGCCTACATCGGCGACCAGCAAGGGATCGACTCGCGCTGGCGCGACTCCGTCCTGCGCTTCACCCGTGAGCGGATGCTGCAGCAGCGCCATCCCGAGGCGCTCGTCCAGGCGCTGCGGGAGGTGCCGCGCTCCCGACCCTTCGGCTCGCTGGCGGAGCTGGCGGCGCTCGACGTCCCCGCCCTGGTTGTGGCCAGCAACGACGAGTCCGACCCCGGCCATCCCTACGCGGCTGCCGCTGCCTATGCCGAGGCGCTGTCGCGAGCGCGCCTCGTCAGCGAGGCCGAGGGGGAGTCCCCGCTAGCCTGGCAGGGCGGCAAGCTCTCCCGGGAGATCGCCGCGTTTTGCGGAGAGGTGGGGGTGCTGGGGGCGTGAGCGCATCAGTCAGCGTAGTTCAATCAAAGGGTTTATCTTCATGTCCATGAACTTTCCGAGGGAGGGAACTCTGAGGAAGATCATCGCCTTCGTGGCCGTGATCGGCATCGGCGTTGCCACTTACATCACGATCGCCGACTCGGGTGGCGGCGCGCCGGCCTGTCTCGCC
>DASSNA010000054.1:0-7979 GCA_035688445.1 Solirubrobacterales bacterium
CGCGGCGCGGTTCTCCTCGCAGCCGGGCGACCCCTCGGCGAGCAGTTCGGAGAGAACCTTGACGCCAAAGCCGATGTGGCGCTGCTCGTCGCGGGAGACGTTCGCCATCCCGGCGCTGAAGCCGGGCATGGTGTCCTCGGAGGCGAAGAAGTCCTCGATGAAGTGCTGGCCGGGCTGGGCGAGGCTGCCCTCGACGATCAGGTGGTAGAGGGTGATCGCCTGCGCGAACTTCGGCAGTGAGCGGTCCTTGCGCAGTTCCTCGGCCATCAGGTCGAGCCGGTCGAAGATCCCGCGGTAGCCCCAGTTCAGCTGCGGCAGGGTGGAGGCGAGCGTCTGCTGGACCGACTCGCCGCCGACGCCGATCACCTCCTTGAAGAAGCGGTGGAAGAAGATCGAGTGCCGGACCTCGTCGACCTGCTGGGTCGCCAGGAAGTAGGACATCTCCTCGGTCGGGGCGGCGGTGACGTAGGGGGCCAGGGTGTCGGCGACCCGGTCCTCGCCGTAATAGAACATCGAGTAGATCCACATCGCCGAGCGGCGCTGCAGGTCGGAGAGCGCCTGCCAGCCTTCCTGGTCCTGGCTGAAGTCGATGTCGTAGGCGCTCCAGTTCCCCTGCTCCCAGCGGTGGTAGAGGTCTACATAGGTGATGTTGTCCATCAGGCGCTGGGAAGCGACGCTCATCGTGTCTCCTTTTGGTGTCGCGTTAGGGGCAAGGGGAGACTACCGCGATCCTGGCCAGCTGGCCAGGATCGCGCACAAAACACCTGCTATTTGACGAATTCGCGGACCTGTTTGTAGACGGTTTCATCCGTCGTCAAAGCCGTATGCGAGATGCATGCGGTTTTGGTGTTGGTCGCGCCGGTGAGCAGGACGCTTTCATCCGGGTTGATGATTTCGTCGCACGGCGACCACCAGGTGCCGTAGTTGACTTCCCCGGGCGTCTCGTCGCCGGCATTCAATTCGCTGAGGAATTTGGAGCCGACCCGCATCTCCACGCACGAAGTGCTGCCGCAAAGGTTGGCGGTTTCGGTGCCGTGGTTGGGGCCGCCGAGCGAGACCCAGTCGTCCACCTTCGATTCGCCGCCGAGGAACTTGATGTACCAGCGGCTGTTGAGGCTCCCCATCGAGTGGGCGATGATGTCGACCTTGGTCGCGCCGGTCGCTTTCAGCAGCGCTTCGACTTTCGATTTCACTTCTTCGGCGTCGATTTTGTTCGACTGCGAGGTGTTGTAGCTGTAGGCGCTCAGTTCGGATTTTTTGTAGCCGTCTTTTTCGAAGCGCCCGATCATCGTGTTCCAGAGCGAGGCGCTCTCGACGTACCCGTGGACGAACAGGATCGGGTCCTGTGCCATCGAACTGGCGGGCGTTACGGCCGCGCCGGCGGCGCAAAGCGCCATCACTGAGACAAACGCCATGAGACGTTTCTTCATGGTCCCTCCTATCAGTAGAAGCAGGCGCCTCCCGAGCGCGCTGCCAGTAGTAACAAGGCGCTGAGTATATGACAGCGTTTCGTGTAAAGAAAAGGGCGAAACGCTAGACGGAGGCTTCTTCCCTGCTCTCCGCGGGTGACTTGATCTCTCGCTTGAGGATCTTCCCCGTTGGCCCCTTCGGCAGGTCGTCGAGGAACCAGACGATCCGCGGGTACTTGTAGGCGGCGATCCGCTCCTTCACGTAGTGGCTGACCTCTTCCGGAGCCAGCTCCTCGCCCTCGTGGCAGACGACCGCGGCGCCGATCTCCTCTCCCCACTCGTCGTGGGGGACGCCGACCACCGCCGCTTCGCGGATCTTCGGGTGCTCGTAGAGGACCTCCTCGACCTCGCGCGGGTAGACGTTGTAGCCGCCGCGGATAATCAGGTCCTTCTTGCGGTCGACGATGAAGAAGTAGCCGTCCTCGTCGACTTTGGCCATGTCGCCGCTGTGGAACCAGCCGCCTCGCATCGCCTCGGCGGTCGCCTCCGGTCGCTGCCAGTAGCCCTTCATGATGTTGTGGCCGCGGATCACGATCTCGCCGACCTCACCCATCGGCACCTCGTTCTCGTCCTCGTCGACCACCTTCATCTCGACTTCTTCGAGCGGGGTGCCGATCGACCCCGGCTTGCGCGGGCGGCCGGGATGGTTGGAGCTGGAGACGGGTGAAGTCTCCGAGAGGCCGTAGCCCTCAAGCACTTCGCACTCGAACGCCTGCTCGAAGCCGCGCAGCACCTCGACTGGCATCGAGGCGCCACCGGTGATGCAGGTCCGCAGGGTCGAGGTGTCGTAGCTCTCGCGGTCGGGGTGGTGCAGCAGCGCCCCGTACATCGTCGGCACCCCATAGAAGTGGGTGACGCGGTCGCGCTGCATGATCTCCAGTGCCTCGCCCGGCTCGAATTTGGGCAGCAGCGTCAGCGTCGCCCCGATCCGCAGCGAGGCGTTCATGCTGACCGTCTGGCCGAAGGAGTGGAAGAGCGGCAGCGCCCCCAGGACGATGTCCCCTTGCTCGATCACGCAGGTGGTGCGGCCGGCGATGTCGGAGTTGCGAGAGAGGTTGAAGTGGGTGAGCTCGGCGCCCTTTGGCTTGCCGGTGGTGCCGGAGGTGTAGAGGATCACCGCGGTGTCCTCTTCGTCGGTGTCGGCGATGTCCGGGGTCGGCTCATAGCCAGCGAGGAGCTCGGCGAAGGTGGTGGGCTCGACCTCGATCAGCTCGGCGCCCGCGTCGGCGGCGCCGTCGCGTGCCTCCTCGCAGAAGCCCTGCCAGGCGAGCAGCAGCTTGGCGCCGGAGTCTTCGAGGTAGAAGGCGATCTCGCGGCGCTTCAGCAGCACGTTCATCGGCACCACGGTGCCGCCGGCGCGGAGGACCCCGTAGTAGGCGACGGGGAACTCGAGAACGTTGGGAAGCATCACCCCGACTCGGGCGCCCTGCTGTAGACCCTGCTCGCGCAGCATCGTCGCCAGGCGGGCGCTGCGCTCGTCGAGCTCAGCGTAGGTGAGAGCTGTATCGCCTAAGCGAACGGCGGCAGTGTCGGGCGCTTTGCCGGCGCTTTCGGTCACGATCGATGCCAGGTTCATTCTCATGTTCTCTCCTCCACCGGAGTCTCTCCCGACTGGTCAGTCTAGAGCGGGAACGGCCCTTCGCTAGGCTCGCCTCTCGATGGAGGACCTCGGCCAGCCCTGCTCCTACCTGGTGGCGAAGCGCGGGATCCCCGTCTACTCCAGCGACGGCGAGAAGCTCGGCCGGGTGGTCCGGGTGCTGGCGGCGCCGGAGGCCAACATGTTCGACGGCATCCTCTTCGACACCAACTGGGGGCCGGGCGGGCACCGCTTCGTCGATGCGCCGGAGGTGGGCGCGATCTACGAGCGGGGCGTGGTGCTGAAGATCGATGCGACCGCAGTCGAGTCGCTGCCGAAGCGCCACTGAGACAACCGGATCACGATCTTTTGCCGTAGGATTTCCGCCGATGCGGGGAGCGCTCTTGATAATTGCGGCCTGTTTCGCGCTGGTAGTCGCCGGTTGCGGCGGCGGTTCCTCGTCCACCTCCTCGTCGCCACCCACCTCCTCGTCGCCGAGCGCGAGCGAAGAAGAAGGCGGCAACTCGAGCCTCGAAAACGGCAGCTTCGCGAAGCCACAGGTGAAAGTCCCGAAGGGGCCACCGCCGAAGAAGCTGGTGGAGAGGGAAATCAGGAAGGGCAGCGGCGCGACTGCGAAGACGGGGGACGAAGTCACCGTCCAGTACGTCGGGGTCGGCTACGAATCGGGCGAACAGTTCGACGCCTCCTGGGATCGAGGCGAACCGTTCACCTTCCGCCTCGGTGCCGGCGAAGTGATCCCCGGCTGGGACGAAGGCATCGTCGGGATGAAGGCCGGCGGCCGCCGCGAACTGATAATTCCGCCGGAACTCGCCTACGGCAGTGCCGGGTCGCCGCCGGTGATCGGCCCCAACGAAACGCTGATCTTCGTCGTCGACTTGCTCGAAGCGAAGTAGGTAGTAGGTGCCAGCTGCGCCGCTAGCCGAACGGCTGACGGCTCAGGGGCTTGCCGGGGGGCCGTTGCGCTCACCCGAGGCGGTGGCAGAGCGGTTGCTAGCGGTACAGGGTCAGGACCCGCGTGGGGCGCGGCTGGCGATCCGCGCCCGCAGCGAGGGGGTGAGCGCGGCCGACGTCGACCGGGCACTGACCGATGAGCGCTCGCTGCTAATCACCTGGCTCAACCGGGGCACCCTGCACTTGGTGCGCAGCGAGGACTACCCCTGGCTGCACGCGCTGACGACGCCGCCGCTGATGACCTCCAGCGCTCGGAGGCTGCGGCAGGAGGGCATCAGCCCCGAGGTGGGGGAGCGGGCGGTGGAGAGGATCGAGCGGGCGCTTGGCGAGGAGGGACCGCTGACGCGCCTGCAGCTACGCGAACGCCTCGACCGCGCTGGTGTGCCGACGCAGGGCCAGGCACTGATCCACCTGCTCTTCCTGACGACGCTGCGGGGGATTGCGATCCGCGGGCCGATGGCCGGCAAGGAACACGCCTACGTGCTCGTCCGCGACTGGCTCGGGGAGCAGAAGCCGGTCGATCGCGAGAAGGCGCTCGCCGAGCTCGCCCGTCGCTACCTGGTCGGGCACGCGCCGGCGGACGACCGCGACCTCGCCCGCTGGGCGGGACTGCCGCTGCGCGACTCTCGCGCTGGTCTGGAGGCGATCGCCTCCGAGCTGGTCGAGCGCGACGACGGCCTGGTCGAGCTGGCGAAGAGTCCGCCGCCGGCCCCACTGCCGCCACCGCGCCTGCTCGGCGCCTTCGATCCGCTCCTGCTCGGCTGGACCTCGCGCGAGGAAGTCGTCGGCCCGCACAAGATGCTGGTGACGATCAACGGCATCTTCCGCCCCTTCGCCCTGGTCGACGGCCGCGCCGTCGCCACCTGGCGCCTGGCGAACGGCAAGCTGACGATCGAGCACCTGGGCAAGGTCAAGAAAAAGGACGCCGCGGCGCTGGAGGCTGACGCCGCGGCCGTCCTCGAGTACCTCGGCTAGAGGCGCGGCGGCATCTCGTCGCCCTGTGCGGGCGGCGCCGCTTGGCCCGGCAGAGCCTCGGCTTCCTGCTCCCAGACGTTGTTGAGCGAGACCTGCAGGTAGGCCCAGAAGGCGGGGGCGAGCAGCAGGTAGAGGATGATCGAGAGCCAACCGCTGACCGGCTCGCGGCCGGCGATCTTCGAAGCTCCCTGCACGCGCTCGGTCCCGCGCCAGTAGCTAACCAGCGCCGGGATGATGATTAGGCCGCCTGGAAACAGCGCCAGCAGCGAGTTGGTCGGGTTCTGACCGAGGTCGTAGACCTTCGCTTCCCCGTAAGCCTTCAGCTCCTTGTTGATCCGGTACCACCAGACCAGGTGGTAGATGCCGAGCGTGATGATCGGCAACAGGGCCACAGCCCAGGGGTTGCGCACCTTCACCTCGTGCTCGGTACCGCGAATTTTCATCTCGTAGGCCATCTCTCTCCCTCGTTAGTCCAGCTTGGGGCTGCGCCAGGGAGATTCGAGGCGGTTGACCAGCTCCCTGCCCAGACCCTCGATCGGGAGGCGGGTCTGCTCTAGGGAGTCGCGGTCGCGGAGGGTGACGGTGTCAGAGGCCGCCGGCCATTACCCGCTAGGCGCGTTGAGCAGGAACGCGTCGAGGGGAGTGCCGTCGCCGCCGACTAGCAGCTTCATCGTCGGGCCGTGGGCGGAGTCGAAGGCGCTCAGGCCGGGAAGGCCGTCGCGACGGCGACCGCTCTTGACCTCGATCGCCGTCAGCTGGTCGCCGCGGGAGAGGACGAAGTCGACCTCCTTCCCTCGGTTGCGCCAGTAGAGCAGCTCGGTGCGGGGATCGCGGGTGGCCCAGAGGTGGGCGCCGACAGCGGTCTCGACCAGCCGCCCCCAGTGCTCCGGGTTTTCGCGGCTCTCGGTGAAGGTGTGGCCCGAGGTTGCGGAGACGAGGGCCGTGTCCAGCGCCAGCAGCTTCGGGGTGGAGCGCCGCTGCCGGACTTTGCTGGGCGCGTATTTCTCCAGCCCGACCGCCAGCCCGGCGCCGGCGAGCAGGTCGAGGTAGTGGGCGAGGGTGGTGGTGTTGCCGGCGTCCTGGAGTTGCCCGGTCAGCTTCTGGTAGGAGACGATCTGGCTCGAGTAGTCGCAGACGAGGCGGAACAGGCCGCGCAGAAGCGCCGGCTTGTCGACCCGGGTCAGCAGCAGGAGGTCGCGAGAGATCGTCGTCTCGACGATCGAGTCGAGGACGTAGGATGCCCAGCGCTCCTCGTCGTCAACGAGGGTTGCGGCGCCCGGGTAGCCGCCGAAGTAGACGAACTGCTCGAAGCTGAATTCGAAGGCGTCGCGCATCTCGCCGAAGGACCAGTGCGGGGCGCGGATCAGCTCGAAGCGCCCGGTCAGGCTCTCGCTGAGACCGTGCTGGATCAGCAGTGCCGCGGAACCGAGCAGGACCACACGCAGCGACCTCGCCGCCGCGCGGTCCTCATCCCAGAGACGCTTCGCGGCCTCCGCCCAGTTGTCGACCTTCTGCACCTCGTCGATCGCCAGGACTGCGCCGCCGTCGTGTTCGTCGGCGAGGCGCCGCCCCTCCTGCCACTGCGCGTCGAGCCAGGCCGTGTCGCGGAGGGTCGGATCGTCTGCGCTGGCGTAATGGCTCGGCAGGTCGCAGGCGTCAAGCACCTGGCGCACGACCGTCGTCTTGCCCACCTGGCGTGGTCCGCTAACGATCTGGAGGCGCGCCGGCGGCTCAGCGAGGCGGTTGATCAGGGTCGAGAAGATCGCCCGTCGAAGTGGGGGCAGATTGCTCATTGGCTTGAGTAAATTTACTCAACGCAGTGAGCAAGATGTAAATCACCTGCAAAAAGCAATCTTTAGCCCAGCTTCGGCGAGCGCCAGGGAGCTGCGAGGCGCTTGACGAGCTCGTCGCCGAGGCCCTCGATCGGGAGGCGGGTCTGCTCTAGGGAGTCGCGGTCGCGGAGGGTGACGGTGTCGTCCTCCATCGTCTGGTGGTCGACGGTGATGCCCCACGGGGTGCCGATCTCGTCCTGGCGGCGGTAGCGCTTGCCGATCGAGCCGCCCTCGTCGAACTCGGCGGGGAGGCGGTGGCGCAGGTCCTGGAAGATCTCGCGGGCCTTCTCCGGCATCCCCTCCTTGGAGACGAGGGGGAGGACGGCGACCTTGACCGGGGCCAGGCGCGGGTGCAGGCGCAGCACCGTGCGCTTGCGGCCCTCCACTTCCTCGACGTCGTAGGCGTCGACGAGGAAGGCGAGGGTGGCGCGGTCGGCACCGGCGGCTGGCTCGATCACGTGAGGGACGTAGCGCTCTTTGGTCTGCTGGTCGAAGTACTCGAGCTTCTCGCCGCTGAATTTGGCGTGCTGGGTGAGGTCGAAGTCACCGCGGTTGGCGATCCCCTCCAGCTCCGACCAGCCGATCGGGAAGAGGTACTCGATGTCGCTGGTCGCCGAGGAGTAGTGGGAGAGCTCGTCGGCGCCGTGGGCGCGGACGCGCAGGTAGTCGGGGCGGATGCCGAGCTCGGTGTACCAGCGCTCGCGCTCGCCCATCCAGTGCTGGTGCCACTTCTCCGCCTCGGCCGGCGGCGTGAAGTACTCCATCTCCATCTGCTCGAACTCGCGGGTGCGGAAGATGAAGTTACCGGGGGTGATCTCGTTGCGGAAGGACTTGCCGATCTGGGCGATCCCGAACGGCGGCTTCTTGCGGGCGAAGCCGAGCACGTTCTTGAAGTTGATGAAGATCCCCTGGGCCGTCTCCGGGCGCAGGTAGACGGTTGAGCCCTCCTCGGCGACTGGGCCGACGTGGGTTTCGAACATGAGGTTGAACTGGCGCGGCTCCGAGAGTTCGCCGCCGCACTCGGGACAGCGCAGCTCGGCGTTCGGGTCCCCGCCCTCCGCTTCGACCGCCTCGCGCAGGTGATCCTCTCGCCACCGTTTCTTGCACTTGCCGAGACACTGGACCAGCGGATCGGTGAAGCCGGCCAGGTGCCCC
>DASSNA010000067.1:0-6988 GCA_035688445.1 Solirubrobacterales bacterium
GCCTGGATCCGCAGCAGCTGCTTGCGGTAGTTCCACTCGTACATCGCCTTCGCCTCGTCGAGGCCCTCGTAGCACTGCAAACGCACCAGCTCGCGACCGGTCGCGCGCGAGAGCGCCTTCGCCAGCTCGGTCTTGCCAACCCCCGCCGGACCCTCGACCAGGACCGGCTTGCCGAGCTTCTGGGCGAGGAAGGAGACCAGCGCCGCTGGCTCATCGGCGAGGTAGCCGACGTCGGCTAGCGACTGCTTTACCTCTGCGACGGAGCCATCGGACATGGTCGCCGATGATAATCCCGGGACGTGCTCGACCTTTGTGTGCCTCTCGCCACGCTTCTCCCGCATAGCCCCGGCCCCTACATCGCGCTGATCCTGATCGGCTTCGCGATCGGCATCCTCGGCCACCTAAGCGGCGCCCGCCTGCTGGTCGCAATCGGGGTGGCCCTGATCTTCCTCGGCGCTCTGCTCTTCCCCTTCCTCATCAACGTCACCAGCGAAAACCCGCCCCCGCCGATCGAAGAATCCCGCGGCGACAGCGGCGAATGAGACCATCGGGACATGGGACGGCTCGACGAGGTGGATCTGACGCTCAGCCTTGGGCGCAAGGAGGAGGAACGTGAGCTGCGGGCCTGTGGCGAACGGCTGGCGCAGCTGCGGCTGACCCTGGGCGGGCTGATTGGGGAGTGCCGAGTCGGGCCGCCGCTGGTCGTCGTCTTCGAGGGCTGGGACGCCGCCGGCAAGGGCGGAGCGATCAAGCGCCTGGTGGCGCCGCTCGACCCGCGCCACGTCCGCGTCTCCCAGTTCGCCGCGCCGACGCCCGACGAGAAGCGCCACCACTTCCTCGGCCGCTTCTGGCCGGCGCTGCCGGGGTGGGGCGGGATGACCGTCTTCGACCGCTCCTGGTACGGACGAGTGCTGGTCGAGCGGGTCGAGGACCTCGCCAGCCGCGAGCAGTGGGAGCGCGCTTATGGCGAGATCGACGCCTTCGAGCGCGGCCTCGCCGACGAGGGCGCGATCGTCGTCAAGCTCTGGCTCCACATCTCGCCGCAGGAGCAGCTGAAGCGGTTTGAAGCCCGCGCCAACGACCCGCTGAAATCCTGGAAGCTGACCGACGAGGACTGGCGCAACCGCGATAAACGCTCCGAATATGAGGCCGCGGTCGAGGAGATGCTGGAGCGGACCGACCGGCCGCACGCCCGCTGGCGGGTCGTCCCGGCCGAGTCGAAGCGCTATGCCCGGGTCGCGGTGATGAGGACCGTGATCGAGGAAATCGAGGCGGGAATGCAGCGCTGGGGCCAAGAGCCCCCGCCGCCGCCCTCCAATCCCGCCTAGAATCAGCTCCCGACCTGTTCTCCGATCACGAGGAGCTCCATCCCTTGAGCCGTTTCCGAATCCTTGCGCTGTTCGCGACCGTGGTCGCCCTGGCAGCTGTCTTCGCCGCCTGCGGCGGTGGCAGCGACAAGAGCAATGAAGACCCGCAGAAGGTGGTCGAAGAAGCCAGCCTCAAAGGCGTCAAGAGCGGCGAACTCGAACTCTCGCTGCACGTCAACTCCGAAGGCAAGGAAGGCGGCAACGCCGACGTCGAACTATCCGGTCCCTTCGAAGCCGGCAGCAAAGAAGAACTGCCACAACTGGAAATGCAGGCGAAGGTCAACGGCGAATCGGGGGACGAAAACATCGATTTCGAAGGCGCCCTCACGCTCCTCACCGACCGTGCCTTCGTCGAATACGAAGGCACTGCATACGAAGTCGATCCCACCACCTTCGGCTTCGTCAAGGCAGCCCTGGAAAAAGCGCAACAGGGTGAAGGCGAAGAAAGCGCCGACATCACCGCTTGCCAGAAAGCGGCGGAAAATCTCAAGTTCAGCCAGTTCGCCGAAAACCTCGAAAACGAAGGCAGCGCCGACGTCGACGGCACCTCGACCACGAAGGTGAGCGGCGACCTCAACGTCTCCGGCGCGATCGACGCGGTGATCGAACTGACCGAAGACCCGGCCTGCGCTTCGCAGCTGGAAGCGGCCGGGCCGCTGCCGCTGAACGAACTGGAAGAAGCGAAGGGCGAACTGACCAAGGCGATCAAGAAATCGCACGTCGAACTGTACGTCGGCGACGACAACATCGTCCGCAAGGTCGCGGCTGAACTGACCGTCGAACCGCCGGAAAGCTCCGGCGAAAAGGTCGAACTGGAACTGGAACTCTCGCTCAGCGGGGTCAACGAAGAACAGAGCTTCTCCGAACCTTCTAATGCGAAGCCGCTGGAACAGCTGTTCCAGAAGCTCAAGGTCAACCCGCTCGAACTGCTGGAAGCCGGCAGTAGCGGCGGGCTCGGGGGCTTGCTCGAAGGAGTCGGTGGCGGCTCTTCGTCGGGAGGCGGTTCCTCCTCGGGCGGCGGCGGTTTCGGCGCCAAACAGAAGGAATACGCGGAATGCCTGAAGACCGTGAAGACGGCGGCCGACGTGCAGAAGTGCGCGAATCTGCTCAAGTAGCTGAGCGGATCGCGCGACCGTGAACCAGGGAGGGCCCCGCCTCGACGCGTCGTTTCTGCGGACGCCGATGGGCTGGCCCTACCTGCTGGTTCCCCTGATCCCGATCGCGCTCGCGCTGGACATCGTGGGGGCGCCGGCCACCGCAGTCTTCGCCGCCTCGGCGCTGGGGATCGTCCCCACCGCGGCATTGATGGGGCGTGCCACCGAGGAGCTGGCGGCGCGCTCGGGGCCGGGGATCGGCGGCCTCCTCAACGTCACCTTCGGCAACGCGCCGGAGCTGATCATCGCCCTCTTCGCCCTCGGCCAGGGGCTGCAGGAGGTGGTCAAGGCCTCGATCGTCGGCTCGATCATCGGCAACATGCTGCTGGTGCTCGGCGCGGCGATGCTGGCGGGCGGGATCGGGCGCGACAAACAGCACTTCAGCCGCACCAGCGCCTCGATCCAGACGACGATGCTGATGCTGGCCGGCGGGGCGCTGCTGATGCCGGCGATCTTCGAGCTGGTCGAGGGCAAGGGGCTGCCGGCGCCCGGCTCGGAGTCGGTCAACTACGGCGGCACGGTTGAGCACCTCTCGCTCGCGGTCGCGATCGTTCTCCTCGTCACCTACGTGATCGGGCTCTTCTTCTCGCTTAAGACCCACCGTGACCTCTTCAACCCCGAGTACGAGGACGAAGACACCTGGGGCTGGTCGACCCGCACCTCGGTGACCGCGCTTGCGATCGCGGGGGTGCTGGTCGGGGTGATGTCGGAGGTGCTGGTCGGGTCGATCACCGAGGCTTCGCAGTCGATCGGCCTCTCCGAGTTCTTCATCGGGGTGATCGTGGTCGCGATCGTCGGCAACGCCGCCGAGCACTGGGTGGCGGTGCTCGTCGCGATGAAGGACAAGATGGACCTGGCGGTCAACATCGCAGTCGGGTCCAGCGCCCAGGTCGCCCTCTTCGTCGCCCCGGTCCTCGTCCTCGCCTCCTTCTTCATCGGCCCTCATCCGCTCGCGCTTGTCTTCAACGGCTTCGAGCTGGGGGCGATCCTGCTGGCGATCCTGGTCGGCAACCACGTCACTGCCGACGGCGAGTCGACCTGGTTCGAGGGCGCGCAACTGCTGGCGCTGTACTTCGTGTTTGGCCTGGCGTTCTACTTCGCCTAAACGTCCCTTCGGGACAGATAGCCTGCGTCGATGGACGCGGTCCTTTTGCTCGTCAGCTTCGCGGTGGTGCTGACCGGCGCGCTGATGTTCACCAACGCGGTTGAGTGGATCGGGCACCGGCTGGATGTGGGAGTGGGGGCGGTGGGGAGCATCCTCGCTGCGGTGGGGACGGCGATGCCGGAGACGCTGATCGCGATCGTCGCCCTCCTCGACGCCAGCGAGCGCTCCGAAGACGTGGCGGTGGGGGCGATCGTCGGCGCTCCGTTCCTGCTGGCGACGCTGGCGATGGCGCTGGTCGGCCTCTTCGCCTACCTCTACCGGGACAAACGCGACCAGGGGTTGCAGCTGAACGTGCACCGGCCGACGCTCGAGCGCGACCTCCTCTTCTTTCTCGTCCTCTTTGGGGTCGCCGGGGCGCTGTCCTGGGGGCCGCCGACGGCGGTCAAGGTCCCGGTCGGGATCGCCTTCCTCCTCGCCTACCTTTTCTACATCCGCCTCACCCTGAAGGGCGGTGGCGAGGTCCAGAGCGAAGAGTCGCTTAACCCGCTGATCTTCGAGCGCCGCGCCGAGCGGCGTGAAGACCCGGCGCTGGCGCTCTGCGTGCTGCAGCTCCTGGTCGGGCTGGGGGCGATGGTCGGCGGCGCCCACCTCTTCGTCGAACAGCTGCTCAACATCGCCGAGAGCATCGGCGTCGAGCCGCTGGTGCTGGCGCTGATCCTGGCGCCGCTGGCGACCGAGCTACCGGAGAAGGTCAACAGCTTCTTCTGGGTGCGGGAAGGGAAGGACGCGTTAGCGCTGGGCAACATCAGCGGGGCAATGGTCTTCCAGTCGATGGTCCCGGTTGGGATCGGCCTGATCTTCACCAACTGGGAGCTGAACTGGCACGCGGTCCTCTCGATCGGCCTCGGCCTCGCCGGTGGCCTGCTCGCCTACGAGAGCCTGCACCTCGGGCGCCGCTTCAAACTGCCTGCCGTGATCGGCTGGTTCGCGCTCTACGCCGCGTTCTTGGTGGCTGTGATCGTCAGCGCCTAAGCGGTGGCGGCGAGCTCGCCCAGCGCTTTCAGCACGAGTTTGTCGTGCTGTTTTGGCGAGACTTTGGGAAAGACCTTGGCGATCTTGCCGTCGGGGCCGATGATGAAGGTCGCCCGCTGCACTCCCATGTACTTCTTGCCGTACATCGACTTCTCGACCCAGGTGCCGTACTTCTCGGCGACCGCGTGGTCAGCGTCGGCAAGCAGGGTGAAGTCGAGGTCGTACTTGCCGGCGAACTTGTCGACCGCCTTCACATCGTCGGGCGAGATCCCGATCACTCGCGCCCCAGCCTTCTTGTAGTCGGCTTTGCGGTCGCGGACGCTGCAAGCCTGGGTCGTACAGCCTGGGGTGTCAGCCCGCGGATAGAAGTAGAGGACGACCGTTTCGCCTTTGAGGTCGGAGAGCTTGACCTGCTCCCCGTTCTGATCGGGCAGGCTGAAGCTTGGTGCTTTGTCGCCCTCGGCGAGCAGGGCTACTCCTCGTCCTCGGCTTCGTCGCCGTCGAGGTCCTCAGCCGGCTTTGGCCGTTCCTCGTCTTCTTCGAAGTCGTCGTCGCTCGCTTCCAGCGCGTCGGGGGCCAAGGAGTCGACCTGGCCGCTTTGGGTCTCGAAGCTCTCAAGCGCGCGGTCGCGTCCGTCTTCGTCGACGGGGACGTCGTCGGAGACCCGCACCCACTCGGCCCCTTCGATTCCCTCGAGGTTGTTGAAGACCTCCTGGTCGAGGGAGGCGGAGTCGTCGACGATGACGACAACCTCGCTCTGGGGATTGAAGTAGGTCCCCGGCTGGTTGAGCATCTCCTCGACTTCGTAAACGTTCTCGTTGGCCATCAATCCGATCCTATGAAATCTGCCAGTTGCCGTTCGACCTCCGCCTCGACGTCGAGCGGCTCCAGTCCCTGGCGTAGGCGCCGTTCGTTGCGGACGACGACGAGCTGGCGCACCTCGGCCCGCAGCTCGGCGTCGATCCCGTCGGCGCCCCGGGGCCGCTCGGCGGCGGCGAGCAGGCGCTCGGTCTCGGCCTCCACGTCCAGCGGCGTCTCGCCACGCTGGCGCTGGCGCTCCTGTTTCGCTTCCAGCATCTGGCGTACTTCGGCCGCCTGGATTGCGGGGTCGACTGGCGCCGCCCCGCTGGCGTCGCGCTTCCGCGGGCTCTCGTTGAGGATCGCGAACGGCCCGCCGCCCATCGTCTCCCAACCGCCGCCGACGCGCTTCAGCAGCAGACCGACCAGAGGCGCGACGATGCCGGTGAAGAGGAGCACCGCGCCGCCCTTCTGCAGCGCCGAGAGGGCCATCGGGAAGTCCATCCGACAAGGGTAGAGAGCCATTTCCGGCCGCTTGTCCGCTAACCTTGAGGACCGGTTGACTGACCAGTCAATCGGTGGAACGTCAGCCTCCCGGCGGCGCTCCCGCAAACTTCAGAGAACCGCGAAGAAAAGGAGCACCGACCGGTGGTCGACTTCACCCTTACCGATGAGCAGAAGGATCTGCGCGAGCTGGCCCACAGCTTCGCCGATAAAGACATGCGCAATGTCGCCTGGGAGTACGACAAGGACGGCACCTGGCCGCAGGACGTGATCGAGAAGGCCTGGGAGGTCGGGCTGATGAACACCCACGTCCCCGAGGCCTACGGCGGTCCCGGCCTCGACTACCTCTCCGGCTGCCTGATCGAGGAGGAGTTCGGCTGGGGCTGCTCCGGGATCGGCACCTCGCTGGCCGCCAACGGCCTCGCCTCGGCCCCGATCACCCTCGGCGGCTCCGAGGAGACCAAGAAGAAGTACTTGGGGATGCTGACCGAAGCCCCCAAGCTCTGCTCCTTCGGCCTGACTGAGCCGGACGCCGGCTCCGACGTCTCCGGGATGAAGACCAAGGCCGTCAAGAACGGCGACAAGTACGTCCTCTCCGGCTCCAAGTGCTTCATCACCAACGGCACCTACGCCGACTACTTCACGGTCTTCGCCAAGACCGATCCCGAGGCCGGCCACCGCGGCATCAGCGCCTTCGTCGTCGACGCCGACCTGCCCGGGGTCTCGGTCGACAAGAAGGAGGACAAGATGGGTCAGCGGGCCTCCAACACCGCGACCATCTCCTTCGACGAAGTCGAGGTTCCGGCCGAGAACCTGTTGGCCGAGGAAAACCACGGCTTCAAACTGGCGATGATGACCCTCGACCGCACCCGCCCCGGCGTCTCGGCGATGGCCGTCGGCATCGCCCGCGCCGCGCTCGAGTTCGCGACGGACTACTCGAAAGAACGGGTCCAGTTCGGCGTCCCGATCGCGATGCACCAGGCGATCCAGTTCATGATCGCCGACATGGCGACCAAGGTCGAGGCGGC
>DASSNA010000101.1:0-3261 GCA_035688445.1 Solirubrobacterales bacterium
GAGGACCCTTCACGGTCCCGCCCCCGCCGCAGGGCGAATTCGCGGCGATCGCCTCCCAGGCGGGTCCCGGAGCCCACATCCTCTACCAGGACGTCGCGCTCGGGGCAGGACCTCACGAACTCTCGCTGATCGCCTACTACGAAAGCTTCACCCCGATCATCAGCCCGGAATCTCTGTCCTCCTTCGAAGAACCCAATCAGCAGTACCGGATCGACGTCCTCAGGGCAGGCGCTCCGCTCACGACCCTCAACCCGGCGGACATCCTCGCCACCCTCCTCCACACCGAAGAAGGCGACCCTGAAGTCCTGGAACCCGAAACCCTCACGGCGGACCTCAGCGCTTACGCGGGGCAGACCGTTCGCCTTCGAATGGCCGAGGTGGACAACGAAAGCCCCTTCCACTCCGGTGTCGACGCCGTTTCGATCAGCGGCAGCTCCCCGCCTCCGCCACCCCCGCCTCCGCCCGCGGCTCCCTCCAACTCCTTCACCTTCGGCAATCTGACGCTGAACAAGAAGAAGGGGACGGCGACGCTGAAGGTGAACGTGCCGGGGTCGGGCAAGCTGACCGCCCTCGACGTGAAGAAGAAAGGCAAGCGCGTCAAAAAAGCCACCACGACCGCTGCGGCCGCCGGGGTGGCGACTCTGAAGCTGATCCCCACCACGGCCGGGATGAAGACCCTGGAGAGCAAGCACAAGCTGCCGTTCAATCTCTCGGTCACTTTCACGCCGACCGGCGGCAGCGCCGCCAGCCGGACCTTCGCCGGAAAACTGAAGCTGAAAAACCCGAAATCCTGATTCAAGTCAGGAAGGTCGTTTCCACCCTTTGAGCCCTAATAGGGGCCAAAAGGGTGGAAACGATGAGGCCTACTCGTGCGGCCGCGCCATGCGGCGGTGGTCCAGCGCCTCCTCGAGCACCGAGGGCTCGACGCCCTGCTCGAGAGCGACCTCACGCAGGGAGCGGCCTGACTCGGCCGCGGTCTTGACGATGTCGGCGGCGCGGTCGTAGCCGATGTGGGGGTTGAGGGCGGTGGCGGTTGCCAGGGTCGCCTCGGCGTGGCGCTCGGTCATCTCCTCGTTGGCCTCGACGCCGGCGACGCATTTTTCGTTCAGCAGGCGCGAGGCGGAGGAGAGCAGCTTGATCGAGTCGAGCAGGTTGCGGGCAATCAGCGGCACCCGCACGTTGAGCTCGAACTGGCCCTGGCTGCCGGCGACGGTGATCGCGGCGTCGTTGCCGATCACCTGGGCGGCGACCTGGATCACCACCTCCGGGATCACCGGGTTGACCTTGCCGGGCATGATCGAGGAGCCCGTCTGCAGCTCCGGCAGGCGCAGCTCGGCGAGGCCGGCGCGCGGGCCGGAGCCCATCAGCGCCAGGTCGTTGGCGATCTTGTTGAGCGAGACGGCGTAGACCTTGAGCGCCCCCGAGAGCTCGACCAGCGCGTCGCGGTTGCCCTGCGCCTCGAAGGCGTCCAGGGGGGCAGAGATCTGCAGGCCGGTGTCGGCGGCGAGCTTCTCGCGCACCTTGGCGGCGAACTCGGGGTGAGTGTTGAGGCCGGTGCCGGTGGCGGTGCCCCCGAGCGGAATCTGGCCGACCCGCCGCAGCGTCGCCTCGACCCGCTGCACGCCGAGCCGCACCTGCGCCGCGTAGCCGCCGAACTCCTGCCCAAGGGTGACCGGGACCGCGTCCATCAGGTGCGTGCGCCCGGCCTTGACGATGTCGGCGAACTGCCGCGACTTCTCCTCGAGCGCGGCCTGCAGCGCGCCCATCGCCGGCAGCAGGTCGTGGGTGACCTCGTCCAGCGCCGCCAGGTGGACGGCGGAGGGGAAGACGTCGTTGGAGGACTGACCCATGTTGACGTGGTCGTTTGGGTGGGCGCCCTCGCCGGCCAGCGCCGCGATCACCTCGTTCGCGTTCATGTTCGAAGAGGTGCCGGAGCCGGTCTGGAAGACGTCGACCGGGAACTGCTCGTCGTGTTCGCCGGCGGCGATCGCCTCGCCGGCCTCGGCGATCCGCTCGGCGAGGTCGCCGTCGAGCAGGCCGAGCTCGCCGTTGACATCGGCCGCGGCGCCCTTGATCCGGCCCAGCCAGCGCACCACCGGCACCGGCACCCGCTCACCCGAAACCGGGAAGTTGTCTACGGCCTTGGTGGTCTCGCCACCCCACAACTGCTCAGTCGTCACGCTCAAAATGAAGCCTCCATCGAAGATCTTGGGTCCTACTGAGCGTATTCCCCCGCGCCTCTCGGCGGGTGCTCGGTCAGCCGGCGGAGTGGCCGGCGTCGAAGCCTTCGGCGTAGGTGGAGAGGAACTTCGGCGGCAGCGGCTGCTTGCCGGGCGCGTAGCGCGCCGCGACGGTAAGGCGGCGGACGAGGTCGGCGTGGATGCCTTCGCTGCTCTCAGCGCCGCGCTGGGCGGCGCCGAGCAGGTAGCCGAGCTCGACCGCGGCCTGGCCGCCGTCTTCTTCGCGTGCCTTCGAGTTCAGCGTCGTCGCCGTCTCGACCATCGCTTCGCCGACCCGGGCCAGGTCGCCGCCGCTCTGGTTGGAGACGAGGCAGTCGCTGATCGGCGTCTCACCTCCCAGCAGTACTTCCCCCGGCGCCTCCCGCAGCGCCTTTTCGTAAGCGCCCGCGCCTTCGAGGCAGGCAACCGGCGTCGAGTCGTTCTGGCTCCCGCAGCCGAAGGCGGCGAGGGCGAGGCAAGCGAGGGCGAGGATCGCGGCGAAACGCACCGCCGCATCCTACGAACCCCGCGCCATCATCCGAACTGCATCAAATTCTGGTTGTAGGAGGACCAGAATTTGATGCAGTTCGCTGGGGAGGCGCGCTAGTCGCCGGGTCCGCCCGCGGAGACGCCGCCGGTGGTGACCTGCGAGATGCCGCCAGGGGGTCCCGCGGGGGCTTTGGGAGGCGCCGACTTCTGTTTGCCGGCGGCGCTCGGCTTGATCCCGCTGAAGCTGACCGGGAAGACTTCGACCCATTCCGCCAGCGTGTATTCGGGCGCCACGGCGTGGTTCCAGGAAAGGTGGAGGTGGTTGCCGCAGCCGTGGCCGGCGTCGCCGTCGTAGCCGACCCAGCGGAAGGGCAGGCGGGGTTTGTTCTGCACCGGCTCGGCCCAGAGGGCGAGGCGGGTGATCGGTGCCCAGGTGGAGTCGCATTTGCCGTCGCCGTTCACCGGCACGATGTCGACGGCGAGGCCGTTGTAGTGGTCGGATCCCTTGACGTGGCAGCGGTTGCAACCGACGTGTTCGCCGTTCGGCAGCGGC
>DASSNA010000124.1:0-2622 GCA_035688445.1 Solirubrobacterales bacterium
GCCCACCGGGTGCCGCGGGGCGAATCCATCGTCGGTCCCCGTTCGCAATGCCCGGGCTGCGGTACTCAGATCGCTGCTTACGACAACGTGCCGGTGATGTCCTGGCTGTTTCTCCGCGGCAGAGGGCGCTGCTGCGGCGAACCGATCTCGGCCCGCTACCCGCTGGCCGAGCTCGGCCTCGGCTGTGCCTACCTGGCGGTGGTGCTCGTGCTTCGCGACGATCCCGCCCAGCTTGCCCTCGGCCTGGTCCTCGTCACCGCTCTGATGGCGGTGACGATCACCGATCTCGAGCAGCGGATCATTCCCAACAAGATCCTGCTCGCGACCGCCCTCATCGGCCTGGCGATAGCGGCAGTCGCGGACCCGTCCAGTCTGCCGGAAAGGGCCCTTGCCGCCGCCGGCGCCGGGGGGTTGCTCTTCTTGGCCGCGCTCGCCTACCCGAAGGGAATGGGCCTCGGCGACGTCAAGCTGGCGGCCGTTATGGGGCTCTTCCTAGGACGCAACGTCATTCCCGCGCTGCTCGTCGCCCTGCTGGCCGGGTCTGTCGTCGGGCTGGCGATGATTGCCCGCGAGGGGGCATCGGCGAGGAAGAAGGCGATTCCCTTCGGCCCGTTCCTCGCGCTCGGGGCTCTGGTCGGGCTCTTGGGCGGAGATCAGTTGGTCCACTGGTATCTCGGCACCCTTTCGTAGAAGCGCCCAGGTTCTCCTAGAAATCGGTAGTTGCAAGACAAAAGGTCTGGCGACTTTTTGTCGATTAACGGGAGGACGGCGTCGAAAAGCGCCTGTCTCTTATGCGAATCGCCAAGAGCAAAAAACCTGCAAGCGTCGTCGGCCTCGACATCGAGGCCGGCAGCATCGCCGCCACCGAGCTGAGCGTGAACGGGACCGTCGCCGTGAAATCGGCGGCTGTCGCACCCCTGCCGCCCGGAGCATTCGGCGAGGGCGAGGTTGTTGATCCGGATGTCCTGGCCGCCGGCCTGAAGTCGCTGTTCAGCACCCACAAGCTCTCGAAGCAGGTCAGGCTCGGGGTGGGCAACCAGCGGATCGTGGTCCGGACGCTGAGGCTGCCGGCGATCGAGGATCCGAAACAGCTCGATGCCGCTGTGCGCTTTCAGGCGCAGGAGCAGATGCCGATGCCGCTGGATGAGGCCGTTCTCGAGTACCACGTGGTCGGCGGCGTTCCCGGCGAGGACGGAACCGCGCCGCAGATCGACGTCGTCGTGGTCGCAGCCCGCCGCGACATGATCGCTTCCTTCCTCGAGCCGCTTCGGCGCGCCGGGCTCGAGCCCGTCGGCATCGACGTAGCCGCTTTCGGGATGATCCGCGCCCTGGCCGGCGTCGATGCCCAACCCGGCCCCGAAGGGGAGTCGCGGCCCGAAGCCGCCCTCTTCTGCAACATCGGCGACGTCGCCAATTTGGCGGTAGCCCGCGGTCGGGCCTGTCTCTTCACCCGGGTTTCGCACTCAGGCCTCGAGGCGCTCGCGGAGCGCCTCGCTGCCGTTCGGGGGCTCAGCTACGAGCACGCGACCCAGTGGCTCTACCACGTCGGCCTCGAGCAGCCGCTCGAGTACGTCGAGGGGGACCCGGAGACGGTGGCGGAGGCGCGCCGAGCGCTGGAAGAGGGAGTCTCCGGCCTGGTCGACGATCTGCGTCTGTCGCTCGACTACTACAGCGCCCAGGAGGCCGCCGTGCCGGTCGAACGAATCGTCCTCAGCGGCCCCGGCAGCGTCGTGACCGGGCTGGCGGCCAGGGTGGAGCAGGGCCTCGGCATGCAGGTCGTGGCTCATAGCCCGCCGGCTCTCGCCGGCTTCGACGCGATCTCGGCCGCTCGTCTCACCCTTCCCTACGGCCTCGCCTTGGAGAGCTGATGCGCCCCGTCAATCTCATCCCTCCCGACCAGCGCCAGGGTAGCCACTCGCCCCTGCGGACCGGCCCGCTGCCCTACCTCGTCTTGGGGGCGCTCGTCGCGCTTCTCGCCGGCGTCGCTCTCCTGGTCACCACCGGCAACCAGATTTCCGAACGCAAGGACGAAATCACGAGCCTGAAGCAGCAGAATGCTGCCGCTCAGCAGCGAGCCCAGGAACTGATGCCCTACGTGCAGTTCGCCGAAACGCACCGGGCACGGATGGAAACGGTGAGCAGTCTCGCCGACAGCCGCTTCGACTGGGAACGGGTGATGGGCGAACTGTCGAAAATCCGGCCGTCGAACGTCTGGCTGACCAGCCTCAACGCAACGGCCTCGGGCGCGAGCGGGTCTGCAGGCTCGAGCGAAGGCTCGTCGTCAGGTCTGCGAGGGTCGATCGCCGGGCCGGCGCTTGAAATGAGCGGCTGCACGACCGGTCAGGACCAGGTCGCCGGCTTTGTCACGGCTCTGAAGCAGATCGACGGCGTCACCCGCGTCGGCGTCGAATCTTCCTCTCTCGCAGCCAAAGGCAGCGGAGAAGGCGGGGGAGAAGGCGGCGGCAGTGGCGGCGACTGCAGGACCCGAAGCTTCATCGCCCAGTTCGAGATCGTCGTCGCTTTCGACGCTGCACCGGTGCCACTGCCGTCGGAAGGGACCACCGAAGTGGCGACCGAAGCACCCCCGGCGGAAAGCGAATCGACCACGGAAAGTACGAGCGC
>DASSNA010000128.1:0-7507 GCA_035688445.1 Solirubrobacterales bacterium
AGTTATCCCTGTATAGCCGGGATAACTCCCCGCGATTTCGTCACAAATCCCGCCGAGAGAAGACGAAGGCAGCGAGCGCGAGCACGCCGAGCAGGTAGACGAAGGCCCAGCCGATCAACTGCGGGCCCGCCGCCTCGGAGCCGCCGAAGGGACCGAGCTGCAGCACTACGCCGGTCAGGCCCGAGGTGCCGGAGATCAACCCATGCAGGCCAGCGGCATAGAGGCCCTCGAACGGCAGCGCCCAGCTGGCGACGCGGCCGATCGTGTGCAGCGAGTCGCTGTTGATCGCGTGGCCGATCTGGGCCAGCAGGCCGGCCGTCAATCCCGCCCCGAAGACCATAAAGACGACGATGCCCTGGGCGGTCACCGAGAGGACGGTCGAGGCGAGCAGCGAGAGCGCGGCGATGATCGCGACCGCCAGCGCCAGGCCCAGCGCCGGCCCCAGCAGGTGGTCGGGGGACCAGTGGCCGGTCTCCTCGGTGATCGCCCAGGCGGCGAGGTAGACGACGATCACGTAGGCGGCCGAGAGCAGGGCGGCGCCGGCGAAGCGGGCGAGGAGCATCGTCGTGCGGCCGATCGGGCGGACGACGATCGGCTGCAGCAGGCCCGACTCGGCGTCTCCCCGCACCACCCCGAGGGTGAGGAAGACCGCCAGCACGGCGCCAAGGAAAAGCGTCGCGAACATCGCCAGCCCGAAGATCGTCGCGCCGGTGAAGGCGTGCGGGTCGAGGATCTTCGGTTCGCCAGCGGCGAATTCGTTGACGTCCCGGAAGGCGAAGTGGGCGCCGAGCGCGTAGAGCGCGAGGAAGCCGAGGGTGAGCACGAGCACGGCGAGGAAGACGCGCCTGCGCAGTCCCTCCTGGACCGAGAGCGCGACCACGGTCGCCGCCGAGCGCAGGGGCGAGGGGCTCATCCCGTCTCCCCTCCCACAGCCTCGAGGTAGACGTCTTCGAGCGAGCTGTGGCGAACCTCGACGCCGTAGACCTGCTCGCCGGCGGCGACCAGGTCGGCAACGATCCGCGGCGCGTCCTCGTGCACCGCGCCGTCAAAGGTCCTGGTGCCGGCACCGGTCTCGACCACCACCGCGCTCGGCCCCGCCAGCTCCGCCGGCGTGCCGGCCTTGACGAGGCGGCCGCGGGCAATGATCGCGACGTGGTCGCAGATCAGCTCGACCTCGCTCAGCAGGTGCGAGTTGAGCAGTACCGCCACCCCGCGGCGGCGCATCTCCTCCAGCAGCTCGCGGACGATCCGCCTCCCGACCGGGTCGAGGGCACTGGTCGGCTCGTCGAGCAGGAGAAGGCGCGGCGAGCCGACCAGCGCCTGGGCAATCCCCAGCCGCTGCTGCATCCCCTTCGACATCGCCTCGACCCGCTTGCCGGCGGCGTCGCCGAGCTCGACCAGATCGAGCAGCTCGCGCCGCTCCACCTCGCCACCCGTGGAGCCGACCAGGCGCTGGTGGAGGCGCAGCAGCTCCTCAGCGGTGCACCAGCCGGGGAAGCGGAAGAGCTCGGCCAGGTAGCCGAGCGCGGCGCGCGCCTCGGGCGAGCCCGCCGGGCGTCCCAGCACCTCGACCCCGCCGGCGCTGGGGCGGACGAGGCCGCAGGCGATCTTCGTCAGCGTCGACTTGCCGGCGCCGTTGGGGCCGAGCAGCCCGACCAGCTGCCCCGGCTCGACCGCGAGGTCGATCCCGGCCAGCGCCTCCTGCTTGCCGTAGCACTTGTGCAGTTGAGAGACGGCGAGGACCGGGGCGGCCATCAGGCCGGCGACTCGATCTTCGGGAAGAGCGGGGGCACCCGCTCGACCCGCTGGCCGCCCCCGCGCGAGCCGAGATCGGCCAGGGCGCGCTCCTCTTCGCCCAGCGCGGCGAGCAGCGTCTCGCTGGTCTGCGGCAGGTAGGGGACGAGCAACAGCGTCGTCACCCGCAGGCCCTCGACCAGGTTGTAGAGGACTTCATCGAGGCGCTCGGGGTCGGCCTCGTCCTTGGCCAGCACCCACGGCTGCGTCTCCTCGACGTAGCGATTGAGGCGGCGGACCAGAGTCCAGACCAGGTCGAGCGCCTGGGACAGCTCGGCCCTGTCGAGCAGCTCGCTGAAGCGCGCGATCGCGCCTTCGAAGTCCCCAGCGAGGACGGCATCGACCTGGGCCGCCGGCACCGTTCCGTCGCGGTAGCGCTCGACCATCGCCAGCACCCGGCTGGCGAGGTTGCCGTAGTCGTTGGCGAGCTCGGTCTCGTAGCGCCCCTCGAAGCCCGCGGTGGAGATCGCGCCGTCCTGCCCGAAGCTGACCTCGCGGAAGAGGTAGAAGCGCAGCGCGTCGGCGCCGAAGCGGTCGATCACCTCGAAGGGGTCGAGCACGTTGCCGAGGCTCTTCGACATCTTTTTCTCGCCCATCAGCAGGAAGCCGTGGATCACCATCCGCCGCGGCGGCTCGAGGTCGGCGGCGAAGCAGAGCGCCGGCCAGATCACCGCGTGGAACTTGAGGATGTCCTTCGCCATCACGTGCAGGTCGGCGGGCCAGTAGCGGTCCGTCAGGTCCTCCCCCTCGCGGGCGAAGCCGAGCGCGGTGACGTAGTTGAGGAGGGCGTCGAACCAGACGTACATGCGCTGGCCGGGGTCCCAGGGCAGCGGCAGCCCCCACTTCAGGTTCGGCCGCGAGAGCGAGACGTCTTCGAGGCCGCCCTTGATGAACGAGAGCGCCTCGTTGCGGCGGAAGTCGGGGACGACGAAGTCCGGCCGCTCCTCGTAAAGGCCTTCCAGCTGCGCCTGGAAGGCGGAGAGCTGGAAGAACCAGTTCTCCTCGCGTTCTTTTTCGAGCGGGATCTCATGAATAGGGCACGTGTTGCCCGGCCCCAGCTCCCGCTCGGTTTTGAAGTCGGCGCAGCGCGGGCAGTACCAGCCTTCGTAGACCCCCTTGGTCACCCAGCCGTTGTCGTAGACCCGCTGCATGATCTCGGCGACCTTCGCCTCGTGGCGCGGGTCCGAAGTCCGAATGAAGAAGTCATTAGTCGCCCCAATCGTCGGCATCAACCCCTCGAACTTCGCCGCATTCGTGTCCGCCAGCTCCTGCGGCGTCACCCCCGCCTTCTTCGCCGCGTTCTCCACCGGCTCCCCATGCTCATCCGTCCCGGTCAGAAAGAACACGTCCTCCCCCCGCTGCCGATGGTGCCGCGCCAGCACATCCGCAGCCATCGTCGAATAAGCGTGCCCAAGGTGGGGCTCCGCATTGACGTAGTAGATCGGGGTAGTGACGTAGAAGGTCGGCCGGCTCATTGAAGTGCCCACGCTAGCCGAAGACAAAGCGCCATCACCGAGTCTGTCTTTCACCCCCTATAACGGGGTCACAGACAGACTCGCTTCTTACCGCCGCGCCTCGCGGCCGGTCAGGGCTTTGTAGAGGTCGTTCGCCCTGGTGCCGGTGAGGGCGGCAACGACGGAGGCGGCGGCGCGGGGGCGGGCGCCAGATTGGACAAGGTGGCGGAGGGCGTCGACGGCGAAGCCGACGTCTTTGTCGTGCTCTTCGGAAGCGGCGGGGGCGATGACGAGGACGATCTCGCCTTTGACGTCGCCGCGGAAGCGGCGCGCGAGCTCACCGAGGGAGCCGCGGGCGACCTCCTCGTGGACCTTGGTCAGCTCGCGGCAGACGGCGGCCTGGCGGTCGGGCGCAAGCGAGGCGAGGGCGGCGAGAGACTCCCCCACCCGGCGCGGCGACTCGAAGGCGACCACGGTCTCGGCCGAGCGCAGCACCCGCTCCATCTCCCCCGCCCGGCGCGGCAGGAAGCCCTCGAAGCGCCATTTGTCGGTCGGCAACCCGGAGGCGACCAGCGCCACCGGCACGACCGAGGGCCCGGGCAGCACGCTCACCTCGAGGTCGCGGTCGATGCAGCGGCGGATCAGCTTGTAGCCGGGGTCGGAGATCGCCGGCATCCCCGCGTCGGAGACGAGGGTGACGATGTCGCCGCGTTCGATCCGCTGCGAGAGCTCCACCGCCCGCTGGCTTTCGTTGCCCTCGTGGAAGGAGACAAGCCGCGGCGCCGGCCGGATCCGCAGCCGATCGAGGAGCGCCCCGGTGCGGCGGGTGTCCTCGCAGGCGATGTGGTCGGCGCTGACCAGGGCCTCGCGCACCCGCGGCGAGACGTCGTCGATGTTGCCGATCGGCGTCGGGCAGACGACGAGGCAGCCGGGCATCAGGCGGCCGCCTTGGCGAGCTCGGTCCGCGCCATCGCCGCGGCGCCGATCATGCCGGCGTCGTTGCCGAGCGTCGCCTCGAGGATCGGCGTCCGGTTCATCGGCGTCAGCGCCCGTTCGCGGACTTCGCGCCGGGCGGGCTCGAGCAGCAGGTCCCCGGCGGCGATCACCCCGCCACCGACGACGATCGCGTCGGGCTGGAAGATGTTGGCGAAGGAGGAACAGGCGACGCCGAGCCGGCTGCCGATCAGCTCGAAGACTTCGATCGCCACCTGGTCGCCGGCCAGCGCCGCGTCGGTGACGACCTTGCCGTCGATCTCCTGGCCTTCGGCGAGCGCTTTGGCGAGGGCGGAGTCGGAGTTGCTTTCGGCCGCCGCGCGCCCCTCGCGCCCGAGCGCCGTCCCCGAGGCGAGCGCCTCGACGCAGCCGTGGTTGGGGCAGTTGCCCTGACAGGGCGGGCCGTCGGCCTGGATCACGGTGTGGCCGAGCTCGGCCCCCGCCCCGGTGGCGCCGCGGTAGACCTCACCGCCAAGGACCAGGCCGCCGCCGATCCCGGTACCGACGGTCAGCATCACCGTGTTCGGCTTGCCCTGGGCGGCGCCGTAGAGGTACTCGGCCAAGGCCGCCACGTTGGCGTCGTTGTCGACGAAGACCGGCAGCCCCACCCGCTTGGAGACGAGGTCGCGGATCGGCAATTCGGAGAGCGGCAGGTTGACGGCAGCGACGGCGACGCCGCGGTCGTGGTCGATCGTCGCCGGGATGCCGAGCCCGACCGCGGCGACCTCAGGGCGCGCTTCCCGCGCCTCTTCGATCTCCCGAACCAGCAGCTCGACCAACTCGTCCTCGGTCTGACCGGTCGACGCCTCGCGCTGCTCGTAGAGCGTTTCGGTGCCGGCGAGGACGCCGACGAGCATCTTCGTGCCGCCGAGATCGACCCCGATCGTCTCGCTGCCGCTCACGAGAGACAGGAGGCTAGAAGGCGGGCGACCGAGTACATCGCCATGATTTCTAGCCCTTTTATGGCAGGAGATGATCCTCAGCGGCCCTCAGAGCCGCCCGAATACAACGTCTACCGCTCCCGCCGGGGGCTGTTTTCACGCCTGAAAGGCGCGGATCTGTCCGGCTTGCGGGACCGTGCAAGGCTGCCTTCATGGCGCCGCCGCAAGCGCGATGAGCCCGATCTGCCCGAGCCCGGGCGCAAGCGGGTCACCCCGCGGCGGGTCTTCAAATGGGTCGGCCTGGCGGCGCTGGGATGGATCTTGCTGAGCTTTCTCGCCTTCGCCGTCTCCGCCCAGATCCAGTCCTTCAAGCTCTCCGGCGAAGCCGGCAACGCTCTCCACGGCAACCCGTTCTTGCTGCCGAGCGCGCAGACGATCCTCGTCCTCGGCACCGACGCCCGCCCGCCCGGCACCGGCGACGGCACCAGCACCTCGCAGGAGTGCTTCGAACAACAGGCCCACGGCGACGCCCCCCACTCGCCCTGCTCCGAAGGCGAATTCCGCGCCGACACGCTGATGCTGATTCGCGCCGGCGGCGGCGCCTTCCGCAAACTCTCGATCCCGCGCGACACCTTCGCCGAAATCCCCGGCAACGCGCCAACCAAAATCAACGCCGCCTACGCCTACGGCGGCGCCGCCCTGCAGATCAAGACGATCGAACAGTTCCTCGGGATCCAGATCGACCACGTCGCGATCATCGACTTCACCGGCTTCGAAAAGCTGATCGACGCGGTCGGCGGGGTCGAAGTCAACCTCCCGCACAAGCTCTGCGCCGACATCTCCGGCGGCGCCGGCGGTGGCCAAGGCGGCGTGACCCTGCGCCTGCACAAGGGAGAGAACACCCTCAACGGGGAAAAGGCGCTGGCCTATTCGCGGGTCCGCGAGCCGAGTCCCTGCCCTGGCCCCGGCAAGAGCGCCATCGCCTTCGGCTATAGCGACTTCGACCGCGAGCAGGCTCAGCAGTCGGTAATCAACGGGATCAAGAGCCGGCTGACCGACCCCCTTCGCCTCCCCTACAACTTCATCCACGGCCCGATCATCGGCTGGCAGGCGCCGAAAGCCTTCGTCAGCGACATGGGCTTCTTCACGATGCCGCAGCTGATCCTGGCGGCGGCGATCGGCGGCGGCTCGACCGCCGAAGTCCTCTGCGTCAAGGAACTGAGCGGCTGCAACCTCAGGTCCGACGGCTCATACGAAGTCCCGGACTCGGTGAAGCACAGAGCAGTGCACCGCCTGATCGACGGGTAGGAGCGCCTGGCTCTACACAAGAACGTCTCGACCCCCAGACCAAACCGCACTCGGTACGGGAGCCCGGTGACCCTCTTCACTCGCCTGCTGGCTGGATCGCCTTCAGCTGACCGAGATTGCTTCCAGGTCAGAGGCGCAAAGCGTTCAGAGGGTCACCGCGCTCCCCCACCACCCGCGGCACAAGACGCCGAGCCTCACCGTTTCCGTGGTTCCTTTGTCCGGCTATAGACGACAAAGGAACCACGGAACTTCTGGGCGCCTGGGGAGTCGGTGATAGGAGGGAGCGGTGATCTCAGTCCGCGGCCGAGGCCGCCGGCTTCGACTCGCTCTTGCCGGAGTCGGACTTCGACTCCGATGGGCCCGAATCGGAGCTCTTCGACTCGCTGGAGGACTCGGAGGCCCCATTGCCGCCGCTCTTCCTCGTCCCGTAGTCGGTGTTGTGGAAGCCGGAGCCCTTGAAGTGGATCGCTGGTGCAGTCAGCACCCGCGCGGCTGGCGCGCCGCAGACCTCGCACTCGTGCAGCGGCTCGTCGACCATCTTCTGGAGCACCTCGAAGACGTGGCCGTTCTCGCATTTGTACTCGTAGATCGGCATGAGGGTGCGTGATTATCGCAGCCGCTACGGTTCCGGCATGGCGACTGCCGAGCCCGAAGCCCGCCCGACCGAGGTCTCAATGGAGGAGATCGTCGCGCTCTGCAAACGGCGCGGCTTCGTCTTCCCCTCCTCGGAGATCTACGGTGGCATCGGCTCGACCTACGACTACGGCCACTACGGCGTCCTGCTCAAGAACAACGTCAAAGGCGAGTGGTGGAAGGCGATGCTGCAGGAGCGCGACGACATCGTCGCGCTCGACTCGGCGATCATCCAGCACCCCCGCGTCTGGGAGGCCTCCGGCCACCTCGAGGGCTTCACCGACCCCCTCGTCCAGTGCCTCGGCAAGTGCAAAAAGCGCTGGCGCGAGGACCATCTGCGCGAGGCGGTCGAAGCCGAAGGCGGCGACCCGAACGCCGAGCTGCGCTGCCCCGAGTGCGGCGGCGAGCTCTCCGAGCCGCGCCAGTTCAACCTGATGTTCGAAA
>DASSNA010000142.1:0-3395 GCA_035688445.1 Solirubrobacterales bacterium
ATCGCCAAGGGCGGCGCCACCCTCGGCATCGGCGCCGGCCAGATGAGCCGCGTCGACTCGGTCCGCCTCGCGGTCGAGAAGTGCCGCGAGGCCCGCGGCGCCGAGGCGGACACGCTCCTAGCCGGCTCGGCCCTCGCCTCCGACGCCTTCTTCCCCTTCGCCGACGGGCCCGAGCTGGCGATCCAAGCCGGCACCACCGCCGTGATCCAGCCCGGCGGCTCCAAACGCGACGCCGAGGTGATCGAGGCCTGCGAGGGGGCTGGCGTGGCGATGGTCTTCACCAAGCACCGGCACTTCCGGCACTAGGTCAACAGGGCGCCGGCCACACCGATCAGCGCGGCGATGATGCCGATGGCGCCGACGAGCAGCGTGCGGGTCAAGGTCGCGTAGGCCGAGTGCATTTGGGCGAAGCCCAGATTCATCTCGGAGCGCAGTTCGGCGAAGCCCTGATTCATCTCGGAGCGCACTCCAGCGAGGCCCTCGGTGGCCTCCCGGCGATTGGCCATGATCTGGCCTTCGAGCCTTGCGAACCGCTTGTCGCTCTCCGCAACCCCTTCTCTGATCTGAGCTTCAAGCCTGGCGAAGCCTTCCTTCACCTCTTCGTCGCGCTTGTCGAGCCTGTCGTCGTTCCAGTTGGTCATCTTCAGTGCCTCCATGATGGCATAACTGTAGACGAAACATTACGACGTATTGCGCGCAGAAAGTAGATTCTCTGTGCCGAGCTCAGGACATCGCCCGCTGGCGCTCGCTCGCGCGCATTACGTGTTCGCAGACCTGCATCGGCTCGTCGCAGACGACTAGGAGCTCTTTGTCGCCGGGGGAGATCAGGCCGTGGTCCTCTAGGCCGAGGTCGATCCATTTGAGGAGTGGGTCCCAGAATTCGGAGCCGACGAGGATGGCGGGGAAGTGCTCGATGCGATGGGTCTGGATCAGGGTTAGCGCCTCGAACATCTCGTCGAGGGTGCCGAAGCCGCCCGGCATGATCACGAAGGCGCGCGCGTAGCGGACGAACATCAGCTTGCGGGCGAAGAAGTAATGGAACTGGAGCGAGCGGTTGACGTAGGGGTTGGTGTGCTGCTCGTGGGGGAGCTCGATGTTGAGCCCGACCGATTGGCCGCCCGCCTCGGCGGCGCCGCGGTTGGCGGCCTCCATCAGGCCCGGGCCGCCGCCGGTGATCACGGTGTAGCCGTGGTCGGTAAGGCAGGCCGCGGTCTCGCGGCAGAGCTCGTACCAAGGGTGGCCCTCCTCGATCCGGGCCGAGCCGAAGATCGAGACCCCCTCCTCGATGTCGCGCAGGGCATCAAAGGCGCTGTCGATCTCGTCGTGGATGCGCTTGAGGCGGCGCTCGTCGTCGGACTCGATGTCAACCGGAACGCGCAGCAGGTGGCGGTCATGCCTGGCTCCGTTGCCGCCGTTCGTGCCGTCCCCGCCTGCCATCGCCTAAGTAGACCAGACGTCCGCGGCTCAGACGAGATGCGATCCCACGGCGAGTATCTGCTCGACTGTGTTTGCCGCTTCCTCGGGGCTGCGTTCGCTGACGTCGAGGGCGTGCGGCTCCAACTCGTCAAGGTCCTCGAATTCCGTCCAGATCTTCGTGACCGCCTCCCGGTCGACTGCCCCGTCGCGCCTCTCGACCCGGTCCAGGCAAGTTGGGAGCGGCGCTTGCAGCACCACGTAGACGGACCTGAAGCCGGCCCGTCGGAGGGCGTCGCGCACAGACCCGAGGAACCAGCGCGGCAAGACGATCCCCTCGACGACCGTGAAGTAGCCGGCGGCGGCATAGGCGGTCGCGGCCTCGGCGGCGATCCCCATCGCGACCTGGTTCTGCGCGTGGGACGCCGGCTTCCAGGGCTCGATGTAGCCGCTGCGGATGAAGTGGAAGAAGGTGTCGGTCTCGAGGTGGACGGCGGCAGGCGCGCGCGCAGCGAGAATGCTCGCCGTCGTCGTCTTACCGGTTCCTGGCGCCCCGGTGAGGATGAGGACTGGTCTCCCACCCATCGGTAATGCCCCCGGCGGGACTCGAACCCGCGCCGCGCGGCTTAAAAGGCCGCCGCTCTAACCAGCTGAGCTACAGGGGCACGCTGCGTTGCTCATGGTAGAGGGCGATCTCAGGAGAGGTCGGGGAGGCCCTCGTAGGCAGTCGATGCCTCGGCGTAGGTGCGGCGGGGGATGCGGCCGGCGCGGCGGGCGAGGTCGCCGGCCTCGACTCCGCGGCGCAGGGCGGTCGCCATCGCAACCGGGTCGGCGGCGCCGAAGATGGCGCTGGCGGCGAGGACGGCGTCGCAGCCGAGCTCGATCGCCTGGGCGGCATCGGAGGCGGTGCCGATGCCGGCGTCGAGGATCACCGGCACCTCGGCCCGCTCGGTGATGATCGCGATGTTGTACGGGTTGCGGATGCCGGCGCCGGATCCGATCGGCGAGCCGAGCGGCATCACCGCGGCGCAGCCCGCCTCTTCCAGGCGGCGGGCGAGGATCGGGTCGTCGTTGGTGTAGGGGAGGACGGTGAAGCCGTCTCCGACCAGTTGCTCGGCGGCGTCGAGGAGCTCCACTGCGTCCGGGAAGAGGGTGCGGTCGTCGCCGATCACCTCGAGCTTGATCCAGTCGGTGCTGAAGGCCTCGCGGGCGAGCTTGGCGGTGCGGACCGCGTCGCGGGCGGTGTAGCAGCCGGCGGTGTTAGGGAGGACGAAGAGGCCGAGGCGGTCGATCACGTCGAGCACCGAGCCCTCGGCAGCCGGGTCGATGCGGCGCAGGGCGACGGTGACGATCTCGGTTCCTGCAGCGGCGAGCGCCGCCTCCATCTGCTCCAGCGAGCGGAAGCCGCCGGTGCCGGCGATCAGCCGTGAGGACCACTCGCGCCCGCCGAGCTCCCAGGTTTCCGCCCCGCCCTGGATCGCGGCCAGCACCTCGACCGCCTGACCCTCACGCAGCGGCGTCCGCTCCCACTCGCCGCGGGGAACGACCTCGCCATCGAGGGCGACGGCGACGCCGCGTCCCCCCTCCCCCGCGCCCGACTCGCGCACGGCGACGTCCAGCGTCGCCCCCTGCGGCAGCTCGCGCGGCTCCCCGTTCAGCTCAATCCTCATCGGGCCACCTCCGCCGTTGGCGTTCGTCCTTTGTCATCCATAGGGAGTACAAAAGACGAACGCCGATCGGAGGAGAGGAGGTCGGCGACGGTTTCGGCGGCCAGCGGCGCCAGGAGGATGCCGTTGCGGTAGTGGCCAGTCGCCAAGACCAGACCCTCGATCTCGCCGGGGCCGACGATCGGGAGATTGTTGGGGGTACCGGGGCGAAGGCCGACAACGGCCTCGAGCAGCGCCATCTCGGCGACGTCGGGGAGCAGGCGGTAGGCCTCGCGCAGCAGCTCGTGGACCCCGCCTGCGGTGACGGCGGTGTCG
>DASSNA010000264.1:0-3266 GCA_035688445.1 Solirubrobacterales bacterium
GGCCTCGACCCGGGCCTCGAGGGCAAGGTCGAGACCTCAGACGACGAGCGCGTCGTCATCGCCTCCGCAGACGGCAGCCACGAGGTCAGCCGCAGCGTCGCCGAGACCGTCTCGGTCCGCGCCGACCCGGCGCCGCCGCCGCGCGCCGCGATCCCCGAGCAGCTCGTGCTCTCTTCGGATCGCTACGGCCGGTAACTACTGCGGGACGCTCATCGAGACGATCGGTTCGCCGGTCGGCGTGTCGCTGCCGCCCTGCGGCTCTTCGGTGACCATCACCGTGTCGACGCCGCTCATGTCTTCGATCTGGGTCGAGGCGCGGCCCTTGCGGTCGGGGACGAACAGTGCCGGCACCGCTTCGACCTTGCCTTCGCGCCGCACCCACGCCTCCAGCACCTTCTTCAGCGGCAGCTGGTGGACGCCCGCCAGGTGGAGCGTACCGGCGCTTCCTTCGCGCACCATCTTCACCTCGATGCCGTGCTGCCGACTGGAGAGGACGGTGCTCGAACCGCCTTCCTCCCCGCCGCCGCCCTTGCCGATCTCATAACCGGCGACCGCGGCAACCACCAAGACCATGGCCGCAAAGGCCACCGCCGGTCGCCAGGACCAAGACCACCGCGGACGCGGCCTCTTCGCGGGACGGACGTCCGCCCGCACCTCGGCCATCAGGTTCTCGCGCAAGGAGCGCGGCGGCTCCTGCCGCTCGACCGACTCCGGCAGCGTCTGCAGCGCCGGCTCGAACCAGCGCATCTCCGCCTGGCAGCGCTCGCAGCCGTCCAGGTGCCGCTCGAACCCGGCCGCCTCGTCAGGGTCGAGCGCCCCGAGCATGTAGGCGGCGAGGTCCTCGCTCCAGTGGGTGTGATCGCTGCCGTTCATGCCAGGCCCTCCGCTAGCTCTCCCCTGATCTTCTCCAAGCCGAGCCGCATCCTTCCCTTCACCGTGCCCATCGGCAGGCTGAGGATCTCGGCGATCTCCGAGTGACTGAAGCCGCCGAAGTAGGCGAGCTCGATCACCTTCGACTGCTCGCCCGGCAGCTTGCCGAGCGCGCCGCGGATCTCCCCCGCGGTCTCGCGCCGCAGCGCCTCCTCCTCGGTCCGCTCCTTCGCCGGCCGCTGCTCCAGCGCCGACTCGTCGTCGAAGTCGAGTTTCGGCGCCTTGCCGGCCTTGCTGCGGAGGAAATCGATGGCGCGGTTGCGGACGACGCTGAGCAGCCAGGAGCGGACGCTGCCGCGGGCGGCGTCGAAGCGGGCGCCGCTGCGCCAGACCGAGATGAACGCCTCCTGCGTCACTTCCTCGGCGGCGGCGCGGTCGCCGACGATCCGGTAGGCGAGCGAGAAGGCGACGCCGCCGTGGCGGTCGTAGAGGACCTCGAACGCCTCGGGGTCCTTGCGACCGACGAGGGGCATCAGCTCCTCGTCGGCCAGTCGCTCCGCCTTCTCTCGCCGTACCGCCATCGCTCGGTCTTCGCCGTCCCGCTACCCGATTCCTAGGCGATGAACGGTTCGACCGCCTTCAGCACCTGCTTTTCGTCGAGCGGCGTGTCGAAGGCCGCCGGCGCCGGTTCTTCCTTGTTCTGGAGGCGGATCGCCGCCGCGTGCCGGGCCTCGACCTGGACGATCGAGCCGGCCGCGCCCAGCACTTCTTTCGACTTGATCATCGGCGCGGCGCCGTTGTAGGCGCTGACTCCCGTGTCCTCGAAGGTCTGCGCCAGCTTCAGGAAGCCGCCGATGCCGCTGTAGGGGAAGTCGAACTTCGGTTCGGCGACCGGCTTGCCGCCGAGTTTCTTGATCGTCCCTTCCAGCGCTTCGACGTGCTCCTTCTCGTCTTTGGCGAGGAGATCGACGAGGCTCTTCAGTTCGCCGCTCGGCTTCGCCCGACTCTTCGCTTCGGCGTAGAACTTCGCCTCCAGGTACTCGAGGGTGAGGGCGAAGTTGAGGATCCCGACGTCGCCGCTTTCCGTCATCGCCAGCGCCTTGCGCACGAACGGGCCGACCGCGAGGGTGCCGTAGAGGGCGCCCGCCGCGAGCGCGCCCTTCAGCAGCACGTCGCTGCGGGAGAGGTCTTTGCTCTCGACGTCGACGTGGACGGCGGCGAGCTCCGGCTCTGCAAGTTGCGTCTTGTTGGTCATCGCTCTGCTCCTTTCTCGCGACGGCCTCAGCCGACGATGAAGGGTTCGACGGATTTGAGGACGGTCTTCACGTCCGCGGGAACCGCGAAGGCGCCGTCCGGCGTGATCGATTCGCCGAGGAGCGTGTTCAGCGCCGCGGCGTGGCGGCCCTCGACGCTGTGGATGGCGAGCGCGCTCGCCAGCACTTCCGGGCTCTCGATGTTGGCGGCCTGGCCGAGGTAGGCGGCGGCGCCGAGGTTCTCGACCGTCCCCGCCAGTTCCAGCACCGACTTGGCGCTCTTCAGCGGGAATTCGGTCTTCGGCTTCGGGGCCGGCTTGCCGCCGAGCGATTTCACCGCCTGGGTCAGCGCCTGGACGTGTTCTTCCTCCTCCTGGCCGAACTTGCGGATCGTCTCCAGTTCGGCGCCCTTGAAGAGGCCGCTCTTGACGACGTCGGCGTAGAAGGCGGTCTCCAGGTACTCGAGGGTGAGCGCGTAGTTGAGGATGCCGACGTCGCCCTTGCCGAACTCGGCGGTTTCGCTCTTGCCGCCGCCGCCCATCGAGGTGGTGGTGGTCGTGCTGCTGCTGTCGCTACCGCAGGCGGCGAGGAAGGCTGCCAGCGCGGTGGACCCGCCGCCGACCGCCAGGAACCTGCGCCTCGATTGCGGTCCTGCCAGCTGTTTGATGTCTGCCATCGCTCAGTCGCCTCCTGGTCGTTTGCTTGACCCCACCTACGGGGAGGGCGGGCGGCGTGGATCACAATCCGCCGATGGCAAGCGCGGCTGAGACCCAGGCGAGCACCAGGGGCGCGACCCTCCTGGTGCTGGGATCGATCGTCGCGGTCCAGAGCGGCGCGGCGCTGGCGACCGGCCTCTTCGACTCAATCGGGCCGGCCGGAGCCGTCCTCCTGCGGGCCGGCTTCGGCGCCCTGGCGCTGCTGGCGCTGATGCGGGGGCAGCTGCGGCTGCGCGAGTGGCCGCACCGCGACGTCTGGCTCCTCAGCGTCTCCGTCGCGGCGGTCAACCTCTTCTTCTACGCGGCGCTCGACCGGCTGCCGCTGGGGATCACGGTGACGCTGGAGTTCGTCGGCCCGCTCGGGGTGGCGCTGTTCGGCTCGCGGCGGCGGCGCGACCTGGTTTGGGCGCTCCTGGCGGGAGTCGGC
>DASSNA010000151.1:0-4551 GCA_035688445.1 Solirubrobacterales bacterium
ACCTGCTCTTGCTCGACCTCAGCCTGCCGGACGCCTCCGGGCTCGACGTCCTGCGGGAGATCCGCTATGCCGACGGCGTCGACCCCCGTTTTGACCCGCGGCTGCCGGTGATCGTCCTCACCGGCCGCAGCGGCGACACCGACCGCGTTCGCGGGCTCGATTCGGGAGCCGACGACTACGTCGTCAAGCCCTTCCGCTATCCGGAGCTGCGGGCCAGGATCAACGCTGTCCTGCGCCGTCGCGAAGCCCGGCACGAAGGCCCAACCCGGGTCGGGGACCTCATCATCGATCCGGTCCGCCGCCGCGTCACCGTCGGTGAGCGCGAGATACCGCTCTCGAAGAAAGAATTCGCCCTCCTCCGCGCCCTTGCCGCCAACCCCACCCGCGTCTTCACCAAGGAAGAACTGCTCAACAGCGTTTGGGCCTACAAGGGCAACTCGAAGACGAGAACCTTGGATTCGCACGCCAGCCGCCTCCGCCGCAAACTCGACCCCGAACACAGCCGCTTCATCATCAACTGCTGGGGCATCGGCTACCGCCTTATCGACGGATGAAAAAAGCCCCTGGTCGATCGCCTCGACCAGGGGCTAAGAGCCGAGGCGGGCGCGACTTACTTCTTCGCCTTGGCCTTCTTCTCTGCTGGGACCTCGAAGTGCATGATCGCCAGGCGAGTGGTGATGCCGTCGGTCTTTTTGTTTTTGCCGAGGCGTTTGCCAGCTTCTTTCTGAATCTCAGCGCCTTTTTTGACAGCTTCGGCGAGGACCTTGTTGAGGTCTTTCCAGCCCTGCTCGTCCAAGAGGAGCGGCGTCTCGGAGATGTGGGAGTCGCTGCGGGCCTCGATCGTGCCCGCGGCAAGCGCGTCGGTGGTGTTTTGGCCAATCGACTCGATCAGCGAGCCAGAGATTCCCTTGCGCGCTGAGGCTGGGATCTTCGCCCAGTCGGAGTCGCTGAGGAAGGCGCGGTCGGTGGCGCGGTAGAAGTGCTCGACGGCCCCGCGGCGCGGCTCCGTTTTCACCAGTTCGACGCAGTCGTACTCGAGCAGCGTTTTCACGTGGTAGCTAACGTTGCCGAGTGGCTCTTTGAGCTCCTGGGCAAGCTGGTTGGGGCTCGAAATCCCTTTGTGGAGGGAACTGAGGATGCGGACGCGCAGCGGGTGAGCCAGCGCCTTCGCGAGCTGCTGGGTAATTCCCTCTGGGGAAGTGCGGGACTGTGGCAAGGGGACCTCCGATGGGTTGGGGGCTGTTTGGTGGGGGATGCAAACGAGGGGTGGCAGTGCCCCGAATTACTAGACAAGTATTCCAAAATGCTTCCCCGAAAACCTCGACCCTCAGAGAAAATGCACTAAAAGAGTGCAATCACTTTAAGTGGCTAAAGTCATGGCAAAGAGAGATTTGGGAACCGAAATGTTGTGGGTTAGGGTCTAGCCCGTAGCGCGCCCGCCCTCTGTCGCGCCTGGCCGAGACCGCTTCGGGGTGGTGGGCGCGCTCGCCGTATCCGCGAATAGCGGGTTTCGCGTCCGGTGGGGGGAGAACTTCGTCCGCCGAACCCTTAGCTCCCCATGTACTCGAAGGGGAGGACCTGACGATGGCGGTGGAGCTGGTCGAGATCGCCGCGGGGTTGCCGATGGCCGCCTCATTCGCATTGGTAAGCGGGATTTCCAGCCTTCGCGAAGGCCGGCGGCGAGCCTCATTAAACGAGGCAATGCACGAGCTGCGCCGGCCACTGCAGGTGCTCGCCCTCTCGTTGCCGGGCGAACGAGAAGAGGACGGCGCCTGCGATTCCTCACTGCAGATGGCCACTGCCGCGCTCGACCGACTCGACCGTGAGATCAACGGCGGGGCGGTGGAGAGGGGCAGAGAGTCGGTCGCGATCGAGCCTCTGCTGAGGAACGTTGTCCGTCGCTGGAGGCAGGTCGTGACCCTGCATGGAAGGACTCTTCGACTGCGCACCGGTGTGTGGGATTGCGCCGTTACAGGTAACGAGTTCGAGCTCGAACAAGCATTGGACAACTTGATTAAAAACGCCCTCGAGCATGGTGGCGGGGCGATGACCATTGGTGCTCGCGAGATCGGCGGCCGACTCCGCCTGACCGTCTTCGACGATGGTCCATTGCGGCCTCCTCGGAAAATCAGAGGGGCTGAACTGCGGGAGCGTCTTAGCGGACGTGCTCGCCACGGTCACGGGTTGCGGGTGGTGGCGCGGGTCGCGCGCAGCCACGGCGGTAGCTTCGAGCTGCGGCGAATGGGCGGGCGCACCGAGGCCCGTTTCGAACTGCCGCTTCGGCCTAAAGGGGAGCAGGGATGAGCCGTCGGGGGCGCGCGATCGGGTTCCTGCTGGGGGCGCTCCTTGCCGCGGTGGCTGCCGCGACCCTCGCCAACGGTTACGGCGACAGCGTGGTACGAGGGTATGGAGAGCTGCGACCAGTACTAGTCGCCACCGACGACCTGGAAGCAGGCAGGGCGATCGATCCCGCGACGGTTGCGGCGAAGCTCGAGGTGCACCGGGTGCCGGTCCGGTTCCTGCCGCCCGATGCCCTCAGGGCGCCGGCCGAAGCCGTCGGTCTCGTTCCCGCCGTCCCCGTTCCGGCGGGGTCGTACCTGCTGGCGGCGCAGCTGCGAGCGCCGCGGGCGAGGTCGGCGGGGCCGCGGCTCGGCCGCGGGCGCCGGCCGGTCGAGATCGCGGTCAGCGGCGCTGGCGCCCTCACCGCCTTCGGTGGTCAGCCGGTCGGCGCCAAGGTCGACGTGGTGGTGACGACCGAACCGTCCGGGTCCGGCGACGGCCGCACCTACATCGCCGCGCCGGCGGTGCCGCTGCTGGGGCTGGCGCCCGGAATCGAAGGGTCCGGCGAAGCCGACTCCGCCACCGCCACCCTCGGTCTCACCCGCGCCCAAGCCCTGCGTCTGATCGCCGCCGAGAGCTTTGCCCGCCGTGTGACCCTCATCCCGAGGGGCTGATGGAGCGGCGGGAGCGAGACGTCGCCGCGGTCGCCGCCGCTTTGCGGGGGCGCTTGGTCGAGCGGCGTCGGGCCAAGGCGGCGGGCGGTAAACCGGTCGGCGAGGAGTTGGGGGAGTCGGTTCGCGCCCTCGTCGAGGAGGAAGCGGCGGTCCTGCCCGCCTTCTTGCGCGAGCAGGTCGCTGAGCGGATCGTCCGCGACAGCGTCGGCCTTGGACCGCTTGAGGTGCTTCTGGCCGACCCGGCGGTGGAGGAGGTGATGGTCAACGGCCCGGGCTGCGTCTATATAGAGAGGCGAGGGCTGGTCGAACCGACCGAGGTCGCCTTCGAGAGCGAGGAGGAGTTGCGCAACACGATCGAGCGGATCCTCGCCCCGCTTGGGCGGCGAGTCGACGAGCTGAGCCCGATGGTGGACGCGCGGCTCGCCGACGGATCCCGGGTCAACGTGGTGATCCCGCCGCTGGCGATCGACGGGCCGGCGCTCTCGATCCGGCGCTTCGGTGCCAATCGCCCTGACCCCGACGAGCTGGTGGCGATGGGGACGCTGACGGCGCCGCAGCGGCACCAGCTCGAGCGGGCGGTTGCCGAGCGGCGCAGTGTCCTCGTCAGCGGCGGCACCGGCTCGGGCAAGACGACGATGCTGAACGCGCTCTCCAGCTTCATCTCTCCCGGCGAGCGGGTGGTGACGATCGAGGACGCGGCCGAGCTGCGCTTGCAGCAGCCCCACGTGGTCCGGCTCGAGAGCAGGCCGGCCGGGGTCGAGGGCAGGGGGGAGGTGACGATCCGCGACCTGCTCCGCAACGCGTTGCGGATGCGACCCGACCGGATCGTGATCGGCGAGGTACGCGGGGTCGAGGCGCTCGACCTGCTGACCGCGCTCAACACCGGCCACGACGGCGCCCTCTCGACTGTCCATGCCAACTCGCCCGGCGACGCGCTGCGGCGGCTGGAGACGCTGGCCCTAATGGCGGGGGTGGGGCTGCCGCACGCCGCCGTGTCCGAGCAGGTTCAGCGCGGGATCGACCTCGTCGTCCACCTCCAGCGCCAGCCCGACGGCGGTCGCCGGGTGACCGAGATCGCCGAGGTCGCGTGACCCCGGCGGTGCTGATCGGGGCCGCGGCCGGCGGGCTGCTGGCGCTGGCGGTGCGGGAGGCGCTGCTGGCGAGCCCGGCGGCGGCGCGCTGGCTGCGGCTGGCACTGGAGCCATTGCGCCGAGCCGAACGCGAAGGCTATGCGCCTTCGACCCTGGAGCGCCGGCGCCTCGTCTTCCTTGGGACCGCTGCCGCCGCGCTTGGTGGCTGGTTCCTCGGCGGCTTTGCCCTGGCGCTGCCGCTGGCGATCGCCGGGCCTGCCGCGGTCGGCTGGGCGATCGCCAGTCGCCGCCGGCGCTACCGGCGGGCGGTGGAGCGTTCGCTGCCCGAGATCGCGACGGCGATCGCCGACTCGCTCAGCGCCGGGCGCTCGCTGCGGGCGTCGCTGCCTGCGGCTGTCGCCTCGCTCGACGGGCCGCCGGCGCGGGAGCTGGCGCGGCTGGGAGCGGAGCTCGACCTAGGCGCACCCACCGTGGCGGTGGTGGAGGGATGGCGACGGCGGCTGGGC
>DASSNA010000181.1:0-4002 GCA_035688445.1 Solirubrobacterales bacterium
AGCTCGACCCGGTCGACGTCGTCGATCGTCATCCCGGCCCGGTCCAGCACCTTCTTGATCGCGCCGATCGGGGCGACGCCCATCAGCTCCGGCTCGTTGCCGTGGGTAGCGGCGGTGATGATGCGGGCGCGCGGGGTCAGGCCCAGCTCCTTGGCCTTGGTATCGCTCATCAGCAGCACCGCGGCGGCGCCGTCGTTGAGCGGGCAGGAGTTGCCGGCGGTGACGCCACCGCCGCCGAAGGCCTCCGGCAGTTCGGAGAGCTTCTCCAGGGTCGAGGAGGCGCGGGGGCCGTCGTCCTTGCTGACCTCGGTGCCGTCCTCGAGCTTGACCGGAACGATCTCGCGGTCGAAGAAGCCGTCTTCCTGCGAGCGCACCGCCAGTTCCTGCGAGCGCTGCGCGTACTTGTCCATGTCGGCGCGGCTGACCTCGTACTTTTTGGCGACGTTGACGGCGGTCTCGCCCATCGCGATGTAGGCGTTGGGCTGGCCGTTATTGCCCTGCAGGTTGGGGTTCTGGTCGTCGGCGCCGGCGGGCTCGGTGCGCTCGTTGTAGCGGCTGACGAACTCGACGCCGACGGCGAGGTAGGCGTCGCCCTCGCCGGCCTTGATCGCGTTGCCGGCGTGGCGGATCGCGTCGAGGCTAGAGGAGCAGTAACGGGAGACGGTGACCCCGTTGACCTCCTGCGGCAGCTTCTCGCTGAGCAGGGAGATGATGCGGGCGAGGTTGAAGGCCTGCAGGCCCTGCGGCATGCCGACGCCGCAGAAGACATCTTCGATCAGGGCCGGGTCGACCTCGGGGTTGCGCTCGAGCAGCTGATCGACCACGTAAGCGCCCATCTCGTCGGGGCGCAGCTGGGCCAGCGAGCCCTTGAAGGCACGGCCGATCGGCGTGCGGATGGTGTCGACGATTACTGCCTCGGGCATTCCGTTATCTCCTTAAAGCTTGGAAGGGCTTGCGACTGCGGCAGGCAGGGTAGTTGACCGGCGAGACCGGCGTTTCGTGTGAATCAGCACAAAGTTTCCCCGGAGCGTCTTGGACCTGCGTTACATTCGCCTCAATCCACCTCGCGTACAAGGCGAGTTTTGCCCGGTTCGCGGCAACGAAAGGAGGGCCCCTTCATGCCTGAGGGTTACTGCGTCAAGGAGCGTAAGAAGGTTGAGATCAAAGACGCCAAACAGGTGACGATGAAGAACGGTCGCCCGGCGATCCAGGGCGTCTGCCCGGACTGCGGGACGAAAATCTTCAAGATCGGAAAACTCGAATAGGGGCCACCTTAAGAGGCATTTGAACCCGGCTCTGCCGGGGGGCGTATGCCGGGTCGGATGATCCAAGTAGGAACTTCGACCCGAGGAGCGCTCAGTCGCGAACGAGACGTCCGCGAGGCCTACAGCGCCCATGCTGGTGAGCTGTACGGCTTCGCGGTTCGTTCGCTCGGGGATTCCGGGCTCGCCGAGGAGGCGGTCCAGGAGACCTTCGTCCGTGCTTGGCGCGCGGGCGATCGCTTCGATCCGAAGATTGGCTCGCTGCGGACCTGGCTCTTCGCGATCCTCCGCAACGTCGTCATCGACCTTGGGCGGGCGCGGGCGGTGCGGCCCGGCGTCGCCGAGAGCGGGATCGAGCCGAGCGTCGAGCCGCTGGACGAGGCGCTGCTGGCCTGGCAGATGGAGGAGGCGATGCGGCGGATCGGCGATGACCACCGCCGGGTGATCGTCGAGACCTATTACAAGGGGCGGCCCTACGCCGAGGTGGCGGAGGAGCTCGGCGTGCCGGAGGGCACCGTGAAGAGCCGCGTCTATTACGGGCTGCGGGCGCTGCGGGTCGTGCTCGAGGAGATGGGCTATGAAGATTAGGAACGACTGCCGGGAATGGCGCGAGTCGCTGGGCGCCTATGCCTTGGGCCAGCTCGAGGGCAACGAGCGCGCGGCGCTGGAGGCGCACCTCGAGGGGTGCGCCCGCTGCCGCGCGGAGCTGGCCTCGCTGGAGCCGGTGGCGCGGATGCTCCCCCACGCCGACCCGGTGCACTTCGAGTCGGCGCCGCAGCCGCCAGCCGATTTGGGGCAGCGGATCGCGGCGGTGATTGCGAGTGAACGCCAGCGCGTGCAGAAGCGCCGGCGCCGGCGGGTGTTCGGCGGCTTTGCCCTGGGCGGCGCGGCGGCGGCACTGGCCACGGCCGCGCTGGCGATCTTCGTGCTCGGCGGGAGCGACGGCGGCAACCCTGAGCAGCACGTCAAGTTCACCGCGGTGCCGGCGGGCGTGACGATCAACGCGACGCTGGAGCCGCACGCCTACGGGACCGAGGTCCACATGTACGTGCACGGCATCCCCTCCGGCACGCTCTGCCGGGTCTCGCTGCGCGGGCCGCACGGCGTCGCCTATCCGGCCGGGACCTTCCGCTACCGCTGGGGCGATGACTCCGACGCGGTGATGGCCTCGGCTCTCGATCTCTCCCGGACCCGGGCGGTCGTCGTGCGGGCTGGGAACCGAACCTTCGTCGCGCCAGTGGGGAGGGCGCCGATAGCGGCAATCACCCAACACGAGGAGGAATCGACGTGAACCGAAAGACCTATGCCTTCGCGCTGCTGGCGCTGCTGGCAATCGTGATCGCGGGTTGCGGAGGCGGCAGCAGCTCGAGCGAAAACGGCTACGGCGGCGAAAGCTCGAGCGAAAGCAAGAGCTCGGCGAACAACGAAAGCGCCTCCGCCCCCGGCAACCGCTACGGCAACTCCAGTAGCGACAGCGAAAGCGCAGCAGCCGGCGCCAAATCCGGCGCCGCCGTGGTCTCGCTCGGCAGCACCAAGAAGGTCGGCATGGTCCTCGTCGATTCCAACGGGATGACGGTCTACGACTTCCACAAAGACAAAGGGACGACCTCGTCCTGCTACGGCGCCTGCGAAGAAGGCTGGCCGCCCGTGCTCACCGAAGGCGAACCAACCGTCGGCAACGGCGCCTCCAGCTCGAAGTTGGGGACGACCGAACGCAAAGACGGGACGATGCAGGTGACCTACGCCGGCCACCCGCTCTACACCTTCGTCGAGGACAAAAAGCCCGGCGAAGCCAACGGCAACGACACCAGCGCCTTCGGCGCCCAGTGGTACGCCCTCAAAGGCAACGGCGAAGAGGCCGGCGGCTAACCCAGCCCAAGCCAGGGAGCGCCACCAGTTCCGTGGTTCCTTAGGCACGTTATAGGTGTCTAAGGAACCACGGAATGCCAGGCGGGGGAAGAGTTTTGGTTGCGCGGTTCCTTAAGCACGCATGTCGTGCAAAAGGAACCGCGCAACTGAGAGGGATGAGACGAGGAAGCGAATCGCGGCGCTTGCGACTGCGCAGGGCGGCGTGGTATCGCTGGACCAGCTGAGAGAACAAGGGCTCTCCAAGAAGGTCGTCAACGACCAGAGTAGGGCCGGCTCACTGCATCGAGTACACCACAGCGTCTACACGGTCGGCCATCGCTCGATCACCCGGGCAACGCATCTGCGGGCGGCGGTATTGGCCTGCGGCGAGGGAGCGGTGATCTCTCACGCCACCTCTGCGGCGTTCTGGGGGTTGTTTGACAAATGGCCTCGCCTCATCGACGTGACTGTTCCGGTCGAGGCCGGGCGGAAAATCGACGGGGTCCGCTGTCGGCGCTGCCGGTATCCGCTCGAGGAGGAAGTCACCGTCCGTTATGGCGTCGTCTGCACCACCGTTGCCCGAACCCTCGTCGATCTCGCCGGCATCTGGGGCACTGCCTCGCTGCGGCGGGCGGTCGAGCAAGCGGCGTTCCGCAAGTCCCTCGACATTGACGCCCTCGATCTCGCCATCCACAACGCAATGCGGAGGCGAGGCATGCGCATCCTCCGCGCCATCGCTGATGACTGGCGTACCAAGGACGGGCAGCTTCCAGACGTCCGCAGCCCCTTCGAGGCGCTCGCCCTCCCCCAGCTGGTGAGGATGGGGCTGCCACGGCCCAAGACCAACGTGAGGATGGTGCTCGATGGCGAGGTCCTCGAAGTCGACTTCCTT
>DASSNA010000211.1:0-4267 GCA_035688445.1 Solirubrobacterales bacterium
GGTCATCGGGGCAGGTTACTCACGTGTTACTCACCCGTTCGCGGCTTTGCCCCAGGGCAAGCCCTGGTTCGTCGCACCACTTGCATGTGTTAAGCACGCCGCCAGCGTTCGTCCTGAGCCAGGATCAAACTCTCCGTGAAAGGTACTTCTACAGAGAGCCTGTCATATCTCAGTTGGCCGTCGAGTACACAAATGCGACGACCGACATGACGAGGTAAATCAAGACCATCCGGCACGCTGGCGCACCGAATGGGTCGGGCTGAACATTCCGCAGACCGAAGTCCGCGGAGATGCACGCTGCTCAGTTTTCAAAGACCGCTGCGCCTCCGCGACGGGTCTCGCCGCTCTCAGCGCTTGGGGCCGCCAAAGGCAGCCCCAAGAAGGGCAAAGCAGTATAGCGCTGCTGAGGCCGCTTGCCTAGGGGGTGGTCCTCAGGCGGCAGAAGCGTCGCTTCCCCACCTGCAGCACGCGCCCGTCAAGACTATCGACCTCGAGGTCGAGGGGCTCTGCGGCCAGCGGCTCGCCGTCGAGCTTGACCCCTCCCTGCTTAATCAAGCGTCGCCCCTCGCTGCTGCTGAGGCCGAAGGCGCCGGCGATCAGCCGCGGGAGGTGGACGAGCCCGTTGCCGTCGGCGCGGTATTCGCCGAGGTCGACCTCGGGCATCTCCTCCGGCGCCGCGTGCTCGACGAAGACGCGGTTGAAGTGCTCCTCGGCTGCCGCGCCTGCGCCCTCGCCGTGGAAGCGATCGACCAGCCGCCGGCCCAGCTGGCGCTTGACCTCGTTCGGCGGCCCTTCCGGTCGCTCTTCGCCAAGCAGCAGCCGGTAGTACTCGTCCATCGCTTCATCGGGGATGCTCATCAGCTTCCCGAACATCTCCTCCGGCGCGTCGGTGACGCCGACGTAGTTGCCGAGCGACTTGCTCATCTTCTGGACGCCGTCGGTGCCGACCAGGATCGGCAAGGTCATGATCGACTGCGGCTGCTGCCCATAGGCAGTTTGGACGTCGCGCCCGAACAACAGGTTGAACTTCTGGTCGGTGCCGCCGAGCTCGAGGTCGGCTTCGACTGCGACCGAGTCGTAGCCCTGCAGCAGCGGGTAGAGCAGCTCCAGCGCTGCGATCGGCTGGTTCGCCGCCAGCCGCTTCTGAAAGTCATCGCGCTCCAGCAGCCGCGCAACCGTCGTCTGTGCCAGCAGCCCCAGCAGCGCCTCCGGCTCCATCCGCAGCCACTCGCTGTTGTAGCGGACCTCGGTCCGCTCGCGGTCGAGCAGCTTGAAGGCCTGCTCCTGGTAGGTCGCCGCGTTGGCCTCGATCTCCTCCGCGCTCGGCAGCGGCCGGGTGCTGGAGCGGCCGCTGGGGTCGCCGACCCGAGCGGTGAAGTCGCCGATGATGAGGACGACGGTGTGGCCGGCCCGCTGGAACTCGGCCAGCTTCTCGAGCACGACCGTGTGGCCGAGGTGGATGTCGGCGGTGGTGGGATCGATCCCGAGCTTGACGCGCAGCGGGTGCCCCTCCTCCAACTGCTGGGCGAGCCTCCCGGCGGGCAGGACGTCGACGGCGTTGCGGGTCAAGTCGGGCATGGCGCAATGCTAGAGTCCCGCCCCGCGCGCTGAGCTCTGCCGCGCCGGTAGTTCCCCTTTCGATGGCTGTCCTTGGACTAAAGCGCCCGCGAAGTGGCGGCGGCGAAGTCCCGCCGGTACCCCCGGCCTCCCCGCCCACGCAAACGAAACCACGCCTGAAGAAGCTGCGCGTGCTCTTCGTGCTGCTCGGGCTCGGCGTCCTCGCCGTTGTCTCGATGGTCTTCGGGATGATGGCCGCGGTCTCCCAGGACCTGCCGGCGATCTACAACTTCGCTGAGTACAAGGCCTCGAAAAACAGCGAGGTCGTCGACGACAATGGGGAACCGATCGGGACCCTGAGCAGCGACCAGAACAAAATCCTCCTCAGCTCGGGCCAGATCTCCCCCAACATCAAGAATGCGGTGGTCTCGATCGAGGACGCCCGCTTCTACGAACACAACGGCGTCGACTTCAAGGGCATCGGCCGCGCCCTCGTCAAGGACCTCCTCAGCCAGAGCGCCGCCCAGGGCGCCTCGACGATCACCGAGCAGTTCGTCAAGAACGCGCTCGAAGCCGAAGGCAGCCGCACGGTCCTGGAGAAGTTCCGCGAGGCGGCGCTCGCCTACCGGCTCGAGCACCACTGGAGCAAGGACAAGATCCTCACCGAGTACCTCAACACGATCTACTTCGGCGAGGGCGCCTACGGGATCGAGGCCGCCGCCCGCACCTACTTCGGCGCCGCTCACCCCGGCTGCGGCACCCCGAGCGAGCCCTGCGCCAGCGTGCTCGAGCCCTGGGAGGCGGCGACGCTGGCGGCGATCATCTCCTCGCCCTCGGCCTACGACCCCAAGGTCTACCCCGAAAACTCGCTCGAACGGCGCAACCTGGTGCTGGAAAAGATGTACCAGCAGGGCTACATCTCCGAAGTGCAGATGCAGGAAGGCCAGCAGCAGGCACTGCCCTCGCCGAGCAACATCAACCCCCCCACGCTCGACTCTCGCGCCCCCTACTTCACCGCCTTCCTGCGCCAGCAGCTGGTCGAACGCTACGGCGCCGCCAAGGCCTTCTTCGGCGGCCTCAAAATCAAGTCAACCCTCGACCTGCGGCTGCAGGAAAAGGCCGAAGAAGCGGTTAGCTCCTACATGGGCTATCTGCCGGCGACGGCCTCGGTGGTGGTGATCGACAACCACAACGCCGGGATCAAGGCGATGGTCGGCGGTCCAGACTTCGAAACCACGCCCTTCAACCTGGCAACGCAGGGACGTCGCCAGCCAGGCTCCTCGATCAAGCCCTTCACCCTGATTACGGCACTGGAAGAGGGGATCTCGCCGGAAACCGTCTACGAATCCGCCCCGCAGGAAATCCACTTCGGCAAACACGACCAGGAAACCTTCGTCGTCCACAACGACGAGGACTCCTACCTCGGCTCCTGCTCGATCATCTGCGCGACGACTTACTCGGACAACTCGATCTACGCCCAGCTCGGGCTCGAAGGGCTGAAGGGCAAGACGATCGAGGACCGCACCCGCTCGATCGCCTCGACCATCCATAAAGCCGGCTACGAGGACCCGATCTCGACCAACCCGGCGATGGTGCTGGGCGGCCTCAAAGAAGGTGTCTCGCCGCTCGGCTGGGCCTACGCCTACAGCACGATCGGCAATAACGGCGACCGCATCAGCGGCACCCTGGCGCCGCGGCCGGGTGACAGCCCCGTCGCCTACACCGAAGTGACCAACAAGGACGGCGGCGTGATTAAGGGTGGCGACAACGACTCGATCCACCACCAGGTCTTCAACCAGGAAAACACCGAAGAGGCGAAGAGCATCCTCGAAACGGTGGTCTCGAGCGGCACCGGCACCCACGCCCAGATCGGCGCCGAAGGCCAGTGGGGCAAGACCGGCACGACCGAGGAAAACGGCGACGCCTGGTTCTGCGGCGGCATCCAGGAAGAAGTTACCGCCTGCGTCTGGGTCGGCTACCCAGACTCGACGACGCCGATGACCACCCTCTACAACGGCGGCCCGGTGATGGGCGGCACCTTCCCGGCCTTGATCTGGGCCTCCGTGATCTCAGCCTGGCAGGAAATCCAGGCCGAACACGCCGCGGAACGGGCGGCGAAGAAGGCCGCCAAGGAAGCCGGCGAAGAATTCGAACCGGGGTCAACCGAATACGTCGCCCCCGAAGGCGAATACGAAGCGCCGGTGGAACCCGAAGGCGAATACGAAGCCGCTCCGGAACCGGAACCGGCGCCGGAACCCGAAGCGGCGCCCGAAGTGACGCCGGAAGCGGCGCCCGAAGAAGCGACCCCCGGAGGCGGGGGCGGCGTCACCGCGGGCTAAGCACCGGCCAGGGCTTCGAGACGTTGGGGTTGCCGGCGGCGCAGAAGCGCCAGGGACGCTCGACGGCTTTGGTGATGCCGATCCGAGGGCTGGTGACGATCTCCGGAGGGGAACCCTCTGGAGGAATGATTCGAAAGGGGTCACAACCGAGGTCGGCTTCGTTGTCGCCGAGGTCGATCCCGAGCGCCTCGGTCAGCTTGCCGGGCCCCGAGCAGAGCTCGTGGTCGGGCTTGGCGCCGCGACGGCCGCGCATCTGCTCCAGCCCCCGGGTCGGTTCCAGCGCCCGGACTAGCACCGCTGCCGCGTCGCCCTCGGGTTCGGCGACCGCGTTCAGCAGGCTGTGGATCCCGTAGGAGAGGTAGACGTAGGCG
>DASSNA010000221.1:0-6522 GCA_035688445.1 Solirubrobacterales bacterium
GTCGTCGAGCCGCAGCGCCCCGGTGATCAGCGACTTCGGGTCGTTCCACTGCCAGATCAGCAGGCCAGCGGTGGCGCCGAGGGTCAGCAGCGTCAGCGCCGGCGCCCAGCGGCGGACCGGCTTGAAGACGGCGCTCAAGAGGACGACGCAGATACCGACCGTGAGCGCGATCAGCGGCGAGACGCCGGCGTAATCAATATGCGGCTCGTTGAAGTTCACTTCTTCACCAGAATGCTGTCGGAGTAGTTGACGCTGCCCTTCTTCGCCAGCTTCGCTTCCGGTGCTGAGCCGCCGGTGACGGTGGCGACCGTTCGTGAGACGGTCGGGTCGGTCCGCTTCAGGATCAGCTGCGGGTAGAGGGCGAGGGCGAGGATGCAGAGCACCAGCGGCGCCAGCACGAGGCCGTCGCGGAGGCCGATCTCGTGCGAGAGGAGTCCGTCGGGCTTACGGTTGTGCATCGCCCCCTGGTAGAGGCGGAGCGCGTAGTAGGCCGACATCGCGACGCCGCTGATCGCGATGAAGGCGAAGACAATCTTCGCCTGGAAGAGGCCGTTCAAGATGTAGAACTCGCCGATGAAGTTGGCCGATCCCGGCATTGCCAGGGTCGCCAGGGCGACGATCAGGAACAGCGCCGCCAGCACTGGCGCTCGCAGCGCCATCCCGCCCATCTCGCGGATGTCTTCGCTCCCAGTCCGCTCGACCAGGAGGGCGACGATGATGAAGATTGGGGCGACGACGAGGCCGTGGTTGACCATCTGCAGGATCGCCCCGTCGGAGCCGTCGGCGCGCAGGGCGAAGATCCCGGCGGTGATGAAGCCGAGCTGGGCGACCGAGGAGTAGCCGGCGATCAGCCGCACGTTGGTCTGGGTGAAGGCCATCACCGAGCCGTAGAGGATCGAGGCCAGGGCGATGACCAACATCACCTCCTGGAATTCGACCGTGGCGTCGGGGAAGAGCGGCAGCACTATCCGCAGGAAGCCGTAGGCGCCGACCTTGGCGAGGACGCCGGAGAAGACCGCCAGCGCCGGCAGCGGCGCCGCCCGATAGGCGTCGGGCATCCAGCCGTGCAGGAGGAAGGCCGGCATCTTGACCAGGAAGGCGGCGGCGAAGAACCAGAAGATCCAGCGCTGGCTGCCGACCCCCAGCCCCTGGTGCTGCAGTGCCTGGATCGAGAAGGTGATGTGGCCGCCCTTGGCGGCGATGATCGCGGTGGCGATCGCCGCCACCAGCATCAGCAGCGAGCCGATCAGGGTGTAGACGATCATCTTCAGCGTCGCCGCCGCGGCGGTCGGGCCGCCTTCGTCCGTGCGGTCCTTCCCCCAGGCGCCGAAGAGGAAGTAGAACGGCACCAGCATGAAGTCAAAGAAGAGGACGAAGAGCAGCAGGTCCTGAGCCAGGAACGAGCCCAGCGTCGCCGTCTCGGCGAGCAGCATCAGGAAGAAGAACGTCTGCGGCCGCTCCTGCTCGCGGCAGGCGGCGAAGGCGATGCCGCCGGTCCAGAGCACCGTGGTGAGCAGGACGAGGAAGAGGTTGAGCCCGTCGAGGCCGAGGCTGTAGTCGACGCCGAGCCCGGAGATCCAGGGCGTGTCGACCGTGTACTGGAGGCCGGAGTTGCCGCTGTCGAAGCCGGCGACCATCCCGATCGCGACGCCGAGGGTGACGAGGGTGCCGAGCAGCGCCCACCAGCCGACCACCCGCCGCGGCAGGAAGAGGCCGACGAGGCCGAAAGCGAGGGGTGCCCAGAGGAGGACGCTGCTCATGAGCTGCTCAGCAGGAAGTAGAGGGCGAGCCCGGCGAAGCCGGCGATCAGGAGCAGCGCGTAGCTACGGACGAAGCCGTTCTGGACGGCGCGGACGACGCCGCTGGTGCTGCGCACCGTCTCCTCGGTGCCGGTGACGAGCCCGTCGACGACGAAGCGCTCGAAGACCCGGTTGGCGAAGCGGCCGACCGCCAGCGCCGGGCGGACGACGAGGATGTCGATCGCCTCGTCGAAGTACCACTTGTGGAAGAGGAAGGTGTGGAGGCCGCGGAAGCGCGCTTCCAGGCGCCGCGGCGCCTCCGGCTTGGCGACGTAGAGGAAGTGGGCGACCCAGATCCCGGCCAGGGAGATGACGGCGCCGATCGCGAGGCCGATCCAGCTCCAGCTGGTGGAGGGGTGGATCGCCGTCAGCGGCGAATCGGCGAAGACCGGGTCGAGCCACTTGGTGACGACGTCGTCGACCCCCGGGACCTGGATCAGGCCGCCGACCAGGGCGAGGAAGGCGAGCACCGCCATCGCCCAGCGCATCGGCGCCGATTGCTCGGCGATGTGGTGCTCGGCGCCCGGGAAGCCGACGTCGGTGTCCTCCTCTTCGCCGGTCGCCGGGTTGAACGGATGGGCGTGGTGGACGTGGCCGGTGTCGATCAGCTCCTGGGCCTCCGGGCACGGCTTGCCCGGCAGCACCCGGAAGATCAGGCGGAAGGTGTAGATCGCAGTGAGGAAGGCCCCGAAGTAGCCCAGCACGGTGAAGATGTCGTACATGCCGCCACGCGCGCCGGCGTAGGCGAGGATCTCGTCCTTGGAGAAGAAGCCCGAGGTGAGCGGGAAGGCGGCGAGGGCGAGGCCGCCGCAGAGCATCGTGATCGAGGTGAAGCGCATCGCCTTGCCGAAGCCGCTCATCTTGTCGATGTTCTGCTCGTTCGCCATCGCCGCGATGATCGAGCCGGCCGCCATAAAGAGGAGCGCCTTGAAGAAGGCGTGGGTCATCAGATGGAACATCCCGGCGCTGTAGGCGCCGATCGAGACGCCGACGACCATGTAGCCGATCTGGCTCATCGTCGAGTAGGCGATCGCCCGCTTCAAGTCGGTCATCACCAGCGCGATCGTCGCCGCCACCAGGAGCGTCGCCAGGCCGATGAAGGCGGCGATGTCGGCGGCGGTGGGGGCGAGGACGAAGAGGGCGTGGGTGCGGGCGATCAGGTAGACGCCGGCGGTCACCATCGTCGCCGCGTGGATCAGCGAGGAGACCGGGGTCGGGCCCTCCATCGCGTCCGGCAGCCAGGTGTGGAGCGGCAGCTGCGCCGACTTGGCGAAGGCGCCGACCAGCAGCAGCAGGCAGATCGCAGTGACGCTCCACTGGTTGGTGTGGAAGACGTGCGGCGCCTGGGCGAAGACGGTGCCGTAGTCGAAGCTGCCGATTTCGCGGAAGATCAGGAAGGCAGCCAGCACCAGGCCGATGTCGCCGACGACATTAATCACGAAGGCCTTCATCCCCGCCTTGGTCGCCGTCTCGCGCCGGTACCAGAAGCTGATCAGTGCGTAGGAGGCGAAGCCGACGAAGGCCCAGCCGACGATCAGCAGCACGAAGTTGCCGGCCAGGACCAGCAGCAGCATCGAGAAGACGAAGAAGTTGAGGTAGCTGAAGAAGCGGTGGTAGCCCTCGTCGGACTGCATGTAGCCGAACGAGTAGAGGTGGATCAGGGTCGAGACACCGGTGACGACGAGGACCATGAAAACCGAGAGCTGGTCGGTGAGGATGCCGAGCTTGATGTCGAGGCCGGCGACGTTGGCGTAGTCCCAGAGCGAGGAGGCGTGGTGTCTTGCGTCGGGCGAATCGCCGAGTAGGCTGATTAGTGCAGCGACGCCGCAGGTGAAGGAGAGGGCGATCGCGAGCGTGCCGATTGCGCCCGCGGCCTTTTGCGGCAGCGCCCGGAAGCCAAGCGCGATCACGATCGAGCCCAGCAGCGGGAAGAGCAGGACCAGCCAGCACCAGGTGGTGGCGCTCATCCGCGCAGCTCCCTGAGGTCGTCGACGTTGAGCGGCAACCTGCGGCGGAAGATCGCCACGATCAGGCCGAGGCCGATCACAACCTCACAGGCGGCGATCACCATCACGATCACGGCGAACACTTGGCCCTGGCCGTTGCCGACCATGCGGCTGAAGGCGACCAGGGCTAGGTTGCCGGCGTTCAGCATCAGCTCTAGGCAGAGCAGGATCACCATCGGCGAGCGGCGGATGAGGATGCCTAGGACGCCGGTGGCGAAGAGCAGGCTGCTGAGGACGATGTACCAGGTGATGTTCATGGGAGGGCTCCGGCGGCGGGGGAGGGGGATACCCCCTCCTCACGATTTGGGGAGGGTTCGTCGGGGGTATCCCCCTCCCCCTCTTGACGCCGCGCCGCCAGGACGATTGCTCCAACAGCTGCCAGCAAGAGGAGGATCGAACTTGCCTCAAACGGGAGTAGGAACTTTTCGAGGAGCAAGCGGCCGATGGCGGCGGGGTTGCCGAAGCCGGCTGAGACTTCGGGGCCCTTGGTTTCTAGGGCTAGGAGGGCGGAGCCTAGGACGGCTACTGAGAGCTCGACGAAGAGGGCTATGGCCAGGAGGGGGGCTAGGAGGCGTTGGCCGGGGATTGGCTCCCAGGCTGACTCGCCGCCCTCTCCTACGTAGGCGACTACGAAGACGTAGAGGACCATTACGGCGCCGGCGTAGACGACTACCTGGGCGGCGGCGACGAAGGCGGAGGTGAGGAGGAGGAAGAGGACCGCCAGGGAGAAGAGGTGGATGATCAGCGCCAGCACCGAGTAGAAGGGGTTGCGCATCGCGATCACGCCGAAGGCGCCCCCGAGCGCGCCGATCGCGGCGATGAAGAAGAGCACTGCTTCCATTACTCGCCCTCGCTCCGCAGCGGCGTCCGCTCGACCGGCTCGGCGAGCAGCATCTCCTTGGTGAAGATCAGGTCGCGACGGTCGTAGTCGGACATCTCGTAGTCGTGCCCCATCGTGATCGCGTCGAAGGGGCAGGCGAGCTCGCAGTAGCCGCAGAAGATGCAGCGGCTGAGGTTGATCTCCTAGACGGCGGCGTAGCGCTCGCCGGCCGAGACCCGCTCGCCGGGAATGTTCTCCGCGGCGACGACGCGGATGCAGTCGGCGGGACAGGCGGCGGCGCAGAGCGAGCAGCCGACGCATTTCTCGAGGCCGGTGTCCTCGAACTTGTGCAGTTTGTGGCGGCCGCGGAAACGCGGGTAGACGGGAGTCTTCTCCTCCGGGTACTCGATCGTCAGCGGCCCCTCAATCAGCCGCGCCATCGTCGTCTTCAGCCCGCGCAGGGTCTCGCCGAAGGCGCGATAGACGCCACCGACACCACCCGGCTCGGGGCCGCGCTGCACCTCGACCACCTCGATCGAGTCGAGGTAGGAGGCCGAGCGGGGATCGAAGCCGTCGCTCACGTGACCACCACCAGGACTGCGGTGACGAGGACGTTGAGGGTGGCGAGCGGCAGCAGCACTTTCCAGCCGAGGCTCATCAGCTGGTCATATCGCAGACGCGGCAGCGTCGCCCGCACCCAGATGAAGACGAAAACCAGCCCCAGCATCTTCGCCAGCATCCAGATCGGGTCGAGCCAGCTCGGCCCTGGCCCCATCCAGCCGCCGAGGAACATCGCCGCGGCGATCCCGGAGACGACGAGGATCTCCATGTATTCGACCAGGAGGAAGGAGCCGAAGCGCATCCCGCCGTACTCGGTCATGAAGCCCTGGACGAGCTCGGCGTCGGCCTCGGGCATGTCGAACGGGGTGCGGTTGGTCTCGGCGAAGCCGGCGAGCATGAAGATCAGGAAGCCGACGAACTGGGGGAAGATGAACCAGATGCCGCCCTGCGAGTGGACGATCGAGACAAGCGAGAGCGAGCCGCTCATCATGATTACGCCGAGCAGCGCCAGGCCCATCGAGACCTCGTAGGAGATCAGCTGCGCGGCCGAGCGCATCGCCCCCAGCAGGCTGTATTTCGAGCCCGAGGACCAGCCGCCCAGCAGCAGCCCGTAGAAGGCGATCGAGCCGACGGCGAAGAAGTAGAGGATGCCGATCGGGACGTCGATGCCGTAGAAGCCGACCCCGCCCTGGACGTCGCCCCAGGGGATGATCGCCAGCGAGAGCACCCCGGCCAGCACCGGCAGCAGCGGCCCGAGGACGAACAGCACCGTGGTCGCGTTCTCGGGGCGGAACGACTCCTTCGAGATCAGCTTGCCGACGTCGGCAAGCGGCTGCAATAGGCCGAAGGGGCCGACCCGGTTCGGTCCGTAGCGATGCTGGAAGCGGCCGATCAGCTTGCGCTCGACCACCGTCAGCACCGGCAGGATGCCGAAGATGACGGCGAAGATCACGATCGACTTGACGATCATGATCCAGGTCGCTTCGGCGAACGTCGTGTCGGCGAGCGGCAGCATCTAGCCGCGTACCTCGATCGTCACTTGGACCAGGCCGCCGTTCAGCAGCGCGTTGGCATTTCCGTCGGCGACGCCCTCGGCCAGGAAGACGACGCCGACGGGTACTCGATCCTTGATCTGCACCTGGGCCTCGACGGTCGTACCGTCATGACTCACGCGAACCGTTTCTCCGGTCTTCAGACTCAGGCGCGTGGCATCTGCCGACGAGATCTCTACCCGTTGCTGGGGGGTGAGGAACCTCAGGGGGGGATTCAGCTCGGTGATGGGACCGGCCCACAAGTCGCGGTAGGTGCTGAGGGTTAGGGCGTCCGGGTCTTCCTC
>DASSNA010000255.1:0-2434 GCA_035688445.1 Solirubrobacterales bacterium
AGGCCTTCCGCACCGAGGCCCTGGCCGTGCTCGGCGAGTACAACAAGAGCGCCTCGAGCCCGTTCCTCCCGATGTACGAGAAGCTGCGCGACCTGGCCTTCGAGAGGCACACCTACAAGCACACCACGATCGGCTTCCTCGCCGACGTCAAGGCCATGCCGGGCTACTACCAGTACAGCCTCGACTTCTTCAAGCGCTTCTACCGGCCCGAAAACGTGACGCTCTTGGTCGTCGGCGACGCCCAGCCCGAGCGGGTCGTCGCCCTGGCGAAGAAGTACTACGGGGACTGGAAGCCGGGGTACCAGACGCCCGCCGTCCAGCCCGAGCCGCCACAGAAGGAGAAGAAGACGGCGCATCTCGACTGGCCGAGCCCGATCCACCCGCAGATGATGATTGGCTGGCACGCGCCGTCCTCCAGCTCGGCGGACTCGGCGGCACTCGACCTGATCGAGCAGATCTTGCTCGGCGAGACCTCGCCGCTCCACCAGGAGCTGGTGGTCGACAAGCAGTGGGTCGACTTCATCCAGGGGAGCGCCCAGCCGCACCGCGACCCGTATCTGTTCATGGTCGTCGCGCGCGCCAAGTCGGACGACCTGGTGCCCAAGGTGCAGGCGGCGCTCGACCAGGCCATCGCGCAGCTCGAGAGCCAGCCGGTCGATCCGCAGCGCCTGGAGCGCATCAAGTCGCACTTGCGCTACGCCTTCGCGCTCAGCCTCGACAATGCGTCCGCGGTCGCCGACCAGGCGGCGGAGACGATCGCGGTGGCCGGTGACGTGGGAGAGATCAATCGGCGTTTCGCGCAGTACCAGAAGGTGACGCCGGCCGACATCCAGCGGGTCGCCCGCGAGGTCTTCCGGCCGCAGAACGAGACGATCGTCACCCTGTCGCATCCGGAGACGAAGGGAGGTGCCCGGTGATGCGTCCGAGAGCTTTCACCGCCCTCCTCCTCCTCACCGCGGCCCCCGTGCGCGCCGCGGCCCCGCCGCCACAGGCCGCGGCGATCCAGGTCGTCGAGCTGCCGAGCGCCACCTCGCCACTGGTCTCGCTCCGCCTGCAGTTCGCGGCCGGCTCGATCGACGACCCGGCGGGCAAGGAGGGGCTCGCCGCCCTGACCGCGCTGATGATCGGCCAGGCCGGCACTCAGAAGCGCTCGTACGGCGACCTGCTCGAGGCCCTCTACCCGATGGCGGCTTCGATCGACACCAACACCGACCGCGAGGTGACGCTGATCGCCGGCACCATCCACCGCGATCGGCTCGACGCCTACACCGGCCTGCTCGAGGAGGCGCTCCTCCACCCGGCCTTCGCGGCGAGCGACTTCACCCGCAACAAAGAGGAGCTGCTCGCCCATCTCACCAACACCCTGCGCTCCGGCAGCGACGAGCTGCTCGGGCTCGAGGCAGTGCAGGACGAGATCTTCAAGGGGCATCCGTACGGGCATCCGCCGGCCGGCACCGTCCAGGGCCTGAAGAGCATCACGCTCGACGACGTCAAGCGGTTCTACCGCGGCCATTACACGCGGGCGAACCTGATGCTCGGCGTCGCCGGCGGCTACCCCAAAGACTACGTCGTCCGGCTCGAACGGGACCTGGCGGCGCTGTCGGCAGGGACGCGGGGGCGCAAGCCCCTGCCGCCGCCCCCGCCGGTGACGGGACGCGAGATCACGTTGATCGACAAGGCGACCGCCTCGGTCGGCATCGACTTCGGGTACCCGCTGCCGATCACCCGCGCCGACGCCGACTACTACCCGCTGATGGTGGCCAACAGCTTCCTGGGCGAGCACCGCACCATGCACGGCCGGCTGATGCAGCAGCTGCGCGAGGCGCGGGGATTGAACTACGGCGACTACTCCTACATCGAGTACTGGCTCAATCCGCCGCGCACCAACTACCCGAGCCCCAACGTGCCGCGCCGGCAGCAGTACTTCTCGGTGTGGATCCGCCCTGTGGTGCCGGCCGATGCGCAGTTCGCGCTGCGCGCCGCCCTCTTCGAGGTGCAGAAGCTGCACGATCAGGGGATGCAACCGGCCGATTTCGAGCTCACCCGCGACCTGCTGATCAACTACTCGAAGCTGTGGGCGCAGAGCCTCCCCGACCGCCTCGGCTTCCTCATGGACAGCAAGTTCTACGGCACCCCCTACTACATCGACGAGATCGAGGCGCGCCTCAAGGCCCTGACCGTCGAGCAGGTCAACGCCGCGATCAGGAAGTATCTCGATCCAACGCACTGGCGGGCGGTCGTCGTCACCGCGAACGCCCAGCAGCTCAAGGCGACCCTCGAGAAGGACGAACCGAGCCCGAAGAAGTACGGCAGCCAGGTCGCGGCGCAGGTCCTGGAGGACGACAAGGCGATCACCACCCTGAAGGTGAAGCCCACCCGGATCGACGTCGTGCCGGTCGACCAGGTGTTCGAGAAGTAGGTTTACAACCGGTAA
>DASSNA010000265.1:0-2608 GCA_035688445.1 Solirubrobacterales bacterium
CAGAAGTACTTCCTCGCGACACAGCAGGTGGACGAGGCCCGCCACGCGGTCTTCTTCCATCGCTTCTTCAAGGAGGTGATCGGGGTCGGCGGCGAGAGCCTCGAGGAGACGATCTCCTCCACCCTGCCGCAGCTGAACTGGGGCTACCGCGGAATCTTCGACCGGCTCGACCTGATGGCCGAGGAACTGCGCAAGGACCGCTCGCTGCCGAAGTTCGCGCAGGCGATCACCCTCTACCACCTCATCGTCGAGGGCAGCCTCGCCCAGCCCGGCCAGCACTTCATCGAGGACTTCTTCGCCTCCGAGGACACCATGCCCGGCTTCAGCGCCGGGATGGCGAACGTCTCTCGCGACGAGCAGCGCCACATCGGCTTCGGCGTCAAGGTCCTCTCCGAACTGCTCTCCGAGGGCTCGCCCGGCTGGGAGGAGAACCGCGCCGCGGTGGTCGAGCTGCTGCGGGAAACCCTCCCCTACGGACCCGCAGTCTTCACCCCACCGAACATGGCAACCGACCCGGCGGCGGCCCGCGAATACACCGAGTGCTACGGCTTTTCGCTCGAGGACATCTTTGCCTTCGGCCTGAAACTGATCCGCCAGCGCTGGCGCACGATCGGCTTCCCAACCGAGGAGATGCCCCCCGGTGTCTTCCCCTTCCCGCCCGAGGATTCCGAGGAGGAAGTCGCCAAGCGCCAGGTCGAGATGATGATGGCCGGCGTGATCGGCTCGCCGGAAGGGCCGGCGCCGAAATCCGATCCCGAGACCCAGCGCCTCTACTTCGACCTGATTGCCCGGGTCGCCGACCCCGCCGCGGCCAACGGCTCGCCGTTCGTCTTGCAGTGGCGCTTCAGCGACGCCGAACCGTGGCACCTGGTCCTCGACAACGGCTCGACCCGGGCGGAGGCCGGCGAATCCCCCAGCCCCAACGTCACGATCGAGACCAGCTGGGCCGACTGGATCGCCGCCGGCAAACCCGATGCGAACCAGCTGAAAATGATGCTCCAGCGCCGCATCCGCCCCCGCGGCAAGCTGCGCGACCTCGTGCGGATGCGCAAGGTCTTCAACGGCTGAAGCGCGCCGGTCGCTAGGAGACCGGCGGGCGGCGGTCCGCCCAGGGGCGCTCGGCCTCGAGCTGGGCGGCGAGTGAGAGCAGGGTCGCCTCCTCGCCGGGGCGGCCGATCACCTGGACCGAGAGCGGCATGCCGTCGGGTGAGAAGCCGGCGGGAACGGCCATCGCCGGGTTGCCGAGGTGGTTCCAGGGGACGCAGTAGGGATAGAAGCGGCTCATCCCGAGCACGGTCTGCAACGCCCCCCGGCCCTCCCAGCGGCGCACCGGCAGAGCCGTCCCGCCCATCACCGGCATCACCAGGACATCGACCGAGTCGAAGATCGCGTTGATGCGGGCCTGTTCGGCCGGGCGGCGCTCCATCGCCTTCTGGTAGAGCGCCTCAGGGAGGATCTTGCCGAGGCGGCCGAAGCCGCGCGTGCGCCGTTCCAGGCGCTCCGGATGGGGCACTTCTTCGACCGTCTCCGCCACGCCTTTGAGGAAGCGGGCCGAGATCGTGTCCCCGATCGACCCCCAATTCGGGTCGCGCGGCGCAACCTCGTGGCCGAGCGAGGAGAGCAGCTCGGCCGCGTCGCTGACCGCCTGCTTCGCTTCCCCGGAGACCGTCGGCGGCGCCAGCGCGCGCGGGGCGAGAGTCGAGTAGGCGACCCGGAGCTTCCCGGGCGCGGCTTTCGCCGCCTCAACGAACGGGCGGTCGGGCGCGGGCGGCGCTTCGGCCTCGGTCGAGCCGCCGGAGACGATGTCGAGCCAGAGCGCGGTGTCGAGGACCGAGCGGCTCAGGCAGCCGAGCACCGCGAGGCCCCGCCAGCCTTCCAGCAACGGCGCCAGCGAGACCCGCCCCCGCGAGGGCTTGAGGCCGAAAAGACCGCAGGAGGCGGCGGGAATCCGGATCGAGCCTGCCCCATCCCCAGCCAGGGCGATCGGCACCAGCCCCGCGGCTACCGCGGCGCCCGAGCCGCCGCTCGAGCCGCCCGGGGTCCGCTGCGGATTCCAAGGATTCCGGGTGACGCCATAGGTGGCCGACTCGGTGAAGCCGCAGATCGCCATCTCCGGCAGGTTCGTGAGCCCGACGATGATCGCCCCCGCCTCGCGCAGGCGTCTCACTATCTCTGAGTCTGCCTTGGCGGGCTCGGTGAAGCCGTCGGTGCCGTGAGTGTTGACCTGACCGACGACATCGACTTCGTCCTTGATCGCGATCGGTACCCCGAGCAGCGGCCGGTTCTCCCCTGCCCGCACCCGCGCCTCGGCCTGCTCGGCTTCGAGCATCGCCTGTTCGGCGAAGACCAGGCGGAAGGAGTTCAGCTGCGGATCGAGCCGCTGGATCCGGTCGAGGAAGTGCCCAACCAGCTCCGTCGCCGAGACCTCCTTAGCGCGCACCATCTCCGCCAGCCGCGCCGCCCCCGCAAACGTAATCTCGTCTCCGCCCTGAGCCATGCCGGCATCCTAAGCCCCCGGCATCAACCGGACGCGGTCGCTGGGAGGGGTGGGTGTCACTCGAACCGGCGGATACTCAAAAAGCCGAGCTAATTAGCTCGGCTTTTGTCG
>DASSNA010000267.1:0-2000 GCA_035688445.1 Solirubrobacterales bacterium
CCCGCGGAGCGCCCTGCTCCACTACCGCGGCTTCTCGCGGCCGGTGATCGATCCGGAGCGCCGGCAGCCCGAGCGCTTCGATTACGCGAGCTGGATGCCGATTACCGAATGGAACCCGACGCCCGGCCTCTACACCCGCTACGGCGACGTCCAGCCGCTCCTCGCCGGTGTCGACGACCTGCTGGTGGTAATGGGCTCGGGCGACGAGGTGCGGCTGACCTTCGACGCCGCGGCCCTGCCGCCCCTGCCGTCCGGCTGGCGGCGCGACTTCCTCCTCCTGGTCGACGGCTGGGCGAAGGACGCCGACGCCAACACCGCCTTCTCGCAGAGCGTCGAGCCGCTGCCGTTCCACGCCATGTCGCGCTACCCCTACCCCGCGGGGGAGCACTTCCCGGATGACCCACTCCACACCCTTTACCGGGAGCGTTACAACACCCGCCCGGCCCTGCGCCTGCTGCGCCCTTTGCAGGGGCCGGAGGAGGCCTCGAAGCGATGACGAACGACAAGCTGACGCGCTGGACCGCGGCCCTCTTCCTGGTGCTGCTGGTCAATACGGCCTATCTGGCAGCCTTCGCCTCGGCGACCGTCTTCTACATGGGCAACGCCCTGCTGCATCTGGTGCTCGGCCTGGCGCTGGCGGTGGCGGGCGCCGTGCTGCTGCGCCGCCGCCCCGACCTGCGCAATGGATTGACCGCGGCGATCGCGCTCTTCGCGATCGCCCTCGCGGCCGGCCTCTGGCTGGCGATCGCGGGGAACCTGCTGCAGTACCGCTGGGTGCTGTGGACCCACGTCGCGAGCGCCGTCTTGGGGGCGCTCGCCGTCGCGCTCTGGGCGTGGGGGAGGAGCTCTCCGCGGTGGCGGCAGGCCCTGGGCGCCGCCCTCGCCCTCCTCGTCCTCCTCCCGGCCGGGGCAGCGCTCTGGCGGCGCGCCCGTCCGAACCCGGACGACCGCATCAGGAACCCGCTCCTCGTCCCCGCCTCGATGAACGACGAGGGGGGCGGGCCGCGCTCGCCGTTCTTCCCCTCGTCCGCGAAGACCAACGTCGGCGGCATCATCCCCTCGAACTTCTTCATGGACTCGGCGACCTGCGGCGAGTGCCACAAGGACATCTACGCGCAGTGGCAGAGCTCGGCGCACCACTTCGGGTCGTTCAACAACCAGTTCTACAGGAAGTCGGTCGAGTACATGCAGGACGTGGTCGGGCCGCAGCCGAGCAAGTGGTGCGCCGGCTGCCACGACCACGCCGTCTTCTTCAACGGCCGCTTCGAGCGCCCGATCAAGGACCAGATCGACACGCCGGAAGCGCACGCCGGCCTCGCCTGCACCTCCTGCCACGCCATCACCCACGTCGACAGCTCGATGGGCAACGGCGGCTTCACCATCGAGTATCCGCCGCTGCATGAGCTGGCGACCAGCAAGAACCCGGCGGTCCGCGCCGCCAACCACTTCCTCACCTACCTGAACCCCGAGCCGCACCGGCGCACCTTCATGAAGCCGTTCATGCGCCTGGACTCGGCCGAGTACTGCTCGAGCTGCCACAAGGTGCACCTCGACGTGCCGGTCAACTCCTACCGCTGGTTCCGCGGCTTCAACGACTACGACAACTGGCAGGCGAGCGGGGTGTCGGGGCAGGGGGCGCGCTCGTTCTACTACCCCAAGGAGTCGAAGACCTGCGCCGGCTGCCACATGCCGCTGGTCGCCTCGATGGACCCCGGCAACCGCGGCGGCCAGGTCCATTCGCACCGCTTCCCGGCCGCCAACACGGCGCTCCCCTTCGTCAACCACGACCAGCAGCAGCTCGAGGTCACCGAGAAGTTCCTGAAGTCCGGGTTCATCTCCGTTGACATCTTCGCCGCGTCACCGGTGGACGAGAAGAGCGAAGGAACGCGCATGGCGCGGCGGGCCGGCGACGCTCCGCGCGCGATGTCGAGTTTTGCCGTCGGCGTCTTTGCCCTGCAGCTCGAGCCAGGTGTCGAAGGCGTCGACCGTGCCGCCGGGGA
>DASSNA010000293.1:0-5760 GCA_035688445.1 Solirubrobacterales bacterium
CTCGATCACCACCTGGCGCTCGGAGTCGATGTCGGGGTAGGTCGGCGCCAGCAGCATCTCCGCCAGCAGGTCGAAGACCTCCTCGGTGTGCTCGTCGAGGAAGCGCGCGTGCAGGTGCGTCGTCTCCTTGCCGGTGGCGGCATTGACCGCGGCGCCGAGCCCGTCGAAGCGCTCGGAGATCTCGATCGCCGAGTAACGGGCAGTGCCCTTGAACAGCAAGTGCTCGAGGAAGTGCGAGACCCCAGCCTGCGCCGGGGTCTCGTTCCTAGAGCCGGTCCGAACCCAGAGCCCGAGCGCCACGGACCGGACCGACGGAACCTCCTCGGTCACGACCCGGACGCCCGAGTCGAGCTCGGTGAGCCTGGCGTCGCTCAACTAGCCGCGACGCTCGCGTTCACGCCCGCGACCGCGGTCGCGGCCTCCACGGCCACGGTCACCGCCGTTGCGCCGACCGCCGTCGCCACCGGAACCGACTGCCGCCAGTTCCTCAGGCGATTTACCGGCGACCGAGGGATCGTCGGAGAGGCGCAGGCCGATCCGGCCACGCTCCTTGTCGACCTCGACCACGGTGACGTCGATCTGGTCGCCGGCGCTCAAGACGTCGTCGACCGAGTCGACCCGCTCACCCGGCTTCACGTTGGAGATGTGAAGCAGGCCGTCGGTGCCCTTGACCAGCTCGACGAAGGCGCCGAAGGTGGTCGTCTTCACGACCTTGGCGCTGTCGTAGCGGTCGCCGATCTCGGCCTCCTTGGTCATCCCCTCGATCCGGCTGACGCAGGCGTCGACGAGTTCGCCGGTCGGAGCGTAGATCCGCACCGTGCCGTCGTCCTCGACGTCGATCTCGGCTTCGAACTCCTCGCAGAGAGCGCGGATCGTTTCACCACCTTTGCCGATGACCGCCCCGATCTTCTCCGGGTCGATCTTGATCGACTCGATCGCCGGCGCGTGCGCGGAGAGCTTCTCCCGCGCCCCGTCGATCGCCTCGGCCATCTTGCCGAGGATGAACTGGCGGCCCTTGTTGGCCTGCTCCAGCGCATCCCGGAGGATGTCGAAGGTGACGCCGGTGATCTTGATGTCCATCTGCAGGGCGGTGATCCCGTCTGCGGTGCCGGCGACCTTAAAGTCCATGTCGCCGAGGTGGTCCTCGACGCCGGCGATGTCGGTGAGGACGATGTAGTCATCGCCCTCCTTGATCAGCCCCATCGCCACACCGGCGACGGGAGCGCTGACCGGGACACCCGCGGCCTGCAGCGCCATCGAGGAGGCGCAAACCGAACCCATCGACGAGGAGCCGTTGGACTCGAGGGTCTCGGAGACCACCCGGATCACGTACGGGAACGACTCTTCGTCCGGAATCGTCGCCGCCAGGGCGCGCTCGGCGAGGGCGCCGTGGCCGATGTCACGGCGCTTCGGGCCGCGCATGAAGCCAGCCTCCCCGACCGAGAAGGGCGGGAAGTTGTAGTGGTGCCAGAACCGTTTGGTGGTCTGCAGGCCGAGCGTGTCGATCCGCATGTCCATCCGGGTCGTGCCCAGAGCGACGTTGGAGAGGATCTGGGTCTCGCCGCGGGTGAACAGCGCCGAGCCATGCACGCGCGGGGAGATGTCGACCTCGGTCTCGATCGGCCGGATCTCGTCCTGGGCGCGACCGTCGGGGCGCTTCTTTTCGACCGCGATCGCTTTGCGGATCGTGTCCTTCTCGATCGAGTCGATCGCGGCCTTGACCTCGGAGACGCGGTCGTCGTCGACCTCGCCCTCCTCGTGGGCGGCGGCGTAGTGGCCGACGACCTCGTCCTTGACCTTGTCGATCGCCTCGTAGCGCTCGAGCTTGCCCTCGGTGGCGATCGCGTCGACCAGAGCCTGACCATGCGAGGAGCGGATCTCGGAGAGCAGAGCCTCATCGATCTGCGGCGGCTCGATCACGAGCTTCTCCTTGCCGGCCTTGTCCTGCAGCTCCGCCATCGCGGCAACGAGCTTTTTGATCTCCGAGTGGGCGATATCGAGGGCGTCAAGGATCTCCGCCTCGGTGACGCCGGTGGCGCCGGCCTCGACCATCAGGATCGCGTCGTCGGTGCCGGCGACGATCAGGTCGAGTTCGAGCTCCTCGTGGCGCTCCTCCTCGGGGTTGACGACGAAGTCGCCCTCGAGTTTGCCGATGCGCACCGCGCCGACGTGTTTTGCGACCGGAACCGGCGAGATCGCCAGCGCCGCCGAGGCGCCGTTCATCGCCAGTACGTCATAAGGGTTGACCTGGTCGACCGACATCGGGATCGCGACCAGCTGGGTCTCGTAGTGCCAGCCCTTAGGGAAGAGCGGGCGGATCGGGCGGTCGATCATGCGCGCGGTCAGCGTCGCCTTTTCGCCCGAGCGACCCTCGCGACGGAAGAACGAGCCCGGGATCTTGCCCGCGGCGTACATCCGCTCCTCGACGTCGACGGTAAGGGGAAGGAAGTCCACGTCGCGCAGGTTGCCGACGGTGGCGGTACAGAGGACCATCGTGTCCCCCTGACGAACGACGACAGCGCCGCTCGCCTGCTTTGCGAGTTTCCCCGTCTCGAAGGAGATCTGGCCATCGCCAATATCCGCCGAGACGCGGGTAACGTCAAACATGCTCATTGAGTTTTTACCTCCAGCCGCCCGGTTGGCGGCTCATTTGCATTCAGAACTCTCGTTCTCTGTCCCAAAGAGAGTACAAGGGTTTAGGGTACGCGCGATGTTCACTGGGGGGCGGAGAATCGCGGCGACCGCGCTGCTGTTGGTGGCGGGCTCCCTGTGCGGGGCATGTCCAGCCTCCGCGGCGACTTTCGGCAGCAGCTTGACGGCGTCACCAAACGCGGAGATCTGCCCCGTCCCGGCCGGAGCCGGGCAAGCCTCTTGCACTTACTCGCAGCTACTCCTCGCAGATACCCACACCGCCAACGGCGGTGTCCAGCCGCGAGACGAAGGTGTGATCACGAGCTTCCGTGTAGCCAGCGGTTCTCCCGCTCCGGGCACGGAAAGCGTGAGGCTGCGCCTGCGCCTACTGATACCGAGCCAGGGGCTCGCGTTCACCGGCGGACGTCCCTATGTGAACATGCCGCTCGAACCCGGGATTCACGAATTCACCGCCGATTTTCCGTTCTTGAAAGGGGCGCTGATCGGCTTAGAAACCCTCGTCACCGGCTCCCCCGGCAAAGCCTCGGCGCCACTGGCCCATGCCGAAGCCGGTGTCGGCTCGCTCTACAGCTGGGTCCCAAGCTCCCCGGAAGGTTCGGCTCCTCCCCCTGCGTCCGAAGAAAACCGCGAGCTCCTCTTCAACGTCACCGTCGAGCCCGACCGCGACCACGACGGCTTCGGCGATAAGACGCAAGACCGCTGTCCCGAAGACCGTCGGCGGCAAACTCACTGCGACCGGACTCCGCCACACGTCAAGGTCGTCTACGTGCGGCGGCAGGACTTCCTCCACGGTAAGAAGATCGTGGTGTCTACTCGCTCCAGCGAGCCGGGAAAGATCTACGCCAGCGGGCAGATCGAACTCCCCCAGCCGAGCGTCACCTGGGGCATCTACGGAGACTCCAGGCGCGTCGGCAAGGCTGGTCGAGGGGGCTGGGCGAGGCTTGTCCTGCATGTCCCCGCCCAGGCTCGCGAACACGCCGCGCGGTCATTTGCCCACGGCCGTCGCGTATTCGCCAAGGTCTTCATCACCGCCGTCGATCGGTTCGGCAATCAAAGCCACCCGACCGCGGTGATCGTCAAGCCGCGCTAGCGAGCCGCTTCCCGCCTTCGTCGAAGAGCGCCGGGGTGCCACTGACGCCCGCGCGGATGCCGGACTCGAAGTCCCGCCGGACGCGCGCTTGTACCTCAGCCGCGCGCCGGTCGGCCTCGAAGCGCTCGAGGTCGAGGCCCAGGTCCTCAACCCGCCGCCAGAGATGGGGGTCGTCGACGCGGCCACGGTCAGCGTAGAGCGAGTCGACCATGGCAAAGAACGCACCCTGCCGGCCAGCAGCCTCCGCGGCGGCGTGCAGCGCCGGCGAGCGCGGGTGCTTGCTGGCGACCGGGAAGTGGCGGAAGATGAGACGGTCCGGGTGCTCGCGCAGGCGCTGCCAAGCGCCAGCACAGTGCGGACAGCCGAGATCGGCATAGACGACCATCCCCTCCCCCTCTCCGGCGACGTGATCGTCGGGTCCGACGGGCGGGACCGGGGCACTGGTCAGGTCGTGCATGCACCGAGTCTGTCTTAAACCCCCTATATCGGGGTCAAGGACAGACTCGCGGCTAAGCGAGCGCGTCGAAGATGACGTTGGCGCCGGGGAACTCGCCCGGGTTGGGCGATTCGTAGGTCCAGGCGACTTTGCCGTCCTCGTCAATGAGGACGAGCGTGCGGTTGGCGATGCCGGCGCCGTCGATGTAGGAGCCGTAGGCGCGGGCGACCTCGCCCTTGGGCTCGAAGTCGGAAAGCAGGGTGGTATCGACCCCGAGCTTCTCCTGGAAGGCCTTGTGCGCGTAGGAGCTGTCGACGCTGACCCCGACCAGCTCCACGCCCTTGGCGGTGATCTCGGGCTTGACCTCTTGGTAGATCGAGAGCTGGTCGGAGCAGACGGGGCTGAAGTCGAGCGGGTAGAAGACCAGCATCACCTTCCGACCCTTGTAGTCGGAGAGCGAAACCTTTTCCCCGTCCTGGTCGCGGAGGGTGAAGTCGGGCGCCTGCTCCCCGACCGCGATCATCGGCGCAGGCCGAGCTCTTTGACCAGGGCGCGGTAGCGCTCGAGGTCGGTGCGCTCCAGGTAACGGAGCATGCGGCGACGCTTGCCGACCAGCATCAGCAGCCCGCGCCGCGAGTGGTGGTCTTTGGCGTGGCCGCGAAGGTGCTCGGTGAGCTCGTTGATCCGCTCGGTCAGCAGCGCGACCTGGACCTCGGCGGAGCCGGTGTCGTTCTCGCCGCGGCCGTATTTGCCGATCAGCTCGCTCTTTTTCTCTTTGGTCAGACTCATCTCGTAAAAACGCCGCGCACACGGGCGCGACGACCGCTGCAAGCTAGCACAGGATCGGTGCTAGGTGCGCTCGGTGAAACCTGCACAGACGCGCTTTGCGTCCTCGACGTCATGGCGCATTTGATCGACCAGTTGCTCGGCGTTGGGGAACCGGCGCTCGCCGCGGAGGCGCTCGACGAAGGCGACGCGGAGGGTCTTGCCGTAGAGGTCGACATCGTGGTCAATTAAGTAGGTCTCGATGAGGACGCCGCGGCCGCTCTCGAAGGTCGGGCGGATGCCGACGTTGACGGCGGCGGGGACGCCGTTGGCGAAGGCGGCGTAGACGCCGTGGCCGGGAATCACGAGGCGATCGTCGGGGACGATGTTGGCGGTCGGGAAGCCAAGCTCGCGCCCGCGCTGGTCGCCCCGCACCACCTCACCCTCGACCATGAAGGGGGCTCCGAGGCAGCGCCGGGCGGCATCCATCTCACCGGCAGCGACCAGGGCCCGGATCCGGGTCGAGGAGACGGTCTCGCCGTCGATCTCGACCAGCGGCACGACCCGGGTCTCGAACTCCTCGCGGGCGGCGAGCATCTGGGGGTCCCCCTGCGCCTTGGCCCCGAAGCGGAAGTTCTCGCCGACCGAGACCCGCTTCGCGTCGAGCTTCTCCAGCAGCACGTGCTCGATGAAGTCCTCAGCGCTGCGGCTGGAGAAGTCTTTGTCAAAGGGAATGACGACGAGCTCCTCGACCCCCAGCCCCTCGATCACGTCGCGCTTAACCCCGAAGGGCATCAGCAGTTTCGGCGTCGCCGCC
>DASSNA010000297.1:0-18201 GCA_035688445.1 Solirubrobacterales bacterium
TCCCCGCTGTTGTCCGGAGACCCCCCACCCGACTCCTCTCAACGCGTCACCCGAAGCGTCTTCAACTCCCGATCCGACCCGCCGCGGACATAGCCGCCATGCGCCACGCTTTCGCGAATGAAGTCAAGCGTCTCCGCAGTGAGCCGCTCGCCCGGAAGCACGTTGGGGATCCCCGGCGGGTAGGCGGCGAGACCCTCGGCGGCGACGCGGCCCGCGGCGGCGTCGAAGGGAACCACCTCCTGGGGGCCGAGGAAGGCTTCGCGCGGGGTCAACACTAGCTCGCCCCAGGGCGGCGCCGGCGCCAGCTTCTCGTCCGGCGCTCCCGGCGTTTCCTCCAGCTCCGCCACCGCCTCGCGCAGCCCCGCAACCAACCGCTCGCCGGCCGCCTCAGGGTCCTCGCCGACGCCGAAGATGGCGACGACGACGTTGCCGGAGTAGAGCTCGAGGTCGAGGTTCGCCACGTGGAAGGCGGTTTTCCATAGCCGCTGGGCGCTGGAGCCGGTGCCGCGCACGTCGATCCCGAGCCGCAGCGGGTCCCAGCCGGCCACGCCGGGGCCGCCGACCAGCCGCTCGTCGAGCACGTCGAGGCCGGGGATCTCGCGGATCCGCTCGCGCGTCTTCGCGATCGCCGCCAGCGCCTGCCCGAGCAGCTCCTCGCCGTGGACGTAGATCTGCCGCCGCGCCGCGTCGAGCGAGCCGGCGAGGAGGCCGCTGGGGCTGGTGGTCTCGACCAGGCTGACGCAGCGATCGACCAGCGCCTCGTCGATCCGCCCGCCGCGCCCCACGTGCAGCATCGCCGACTGGGTGAGGCTGCCGACGATCTTGTGGGTCGAGGAGGTGACGAGGTCGGCGCCGGAGGCGAGCGCGTCGGGCGGCAGGTCGGGGTGGAAGTGGAGATGCGCGCCCCAGGCCTCGTCGGCCACCAGCGGCACCCCGCGCGAGTGCGCCACCTCGGCCAGCCCGGCGACGTCGGCGCAGGCGCCGAAGTACGTCGGCGAGACGACCATCGCCGCCACCGCGCCGGGCGTCTCGTCCAGCGCCGCCGCCAGCGAGTCCGGGGTGAGGCCGTGGGCGATCCCCAGCTCGGGGTCGAGCTCGGGGGCGACAAAGGTCGGCCGCATGCCGCTCAAGACGAGCCCGTCGATCACCGAGGAGTGGACATTGCGCTGGACGACGACCCGGTTGCCGAGATGGGCGAGCGTCATGCAGACCGCGTGGTTGCCCTGCGAGGCGCCGTTGGTCAGGAACCAGGAGCGCGCTGCCCCCCAGGCCTCGGCGGCCAGCTGCTGCGCCTGCTGGAAGGGAGTCGGCTCGGGGCCGATGTCGACCCCTTCGGTGACCGAGGGGATGTCGTTGCGCAGGCCGACCTCGCCGACCAGCTCGGCCATCGCCGGATCGGCGCCGAGGCCGCCCTTGTGGCCGGGGACCTGGAAGCGGCCGGCCTCCAGCTCCGCGTAGGCCAGCAGAGCGTCGACGTAGGGAGTCGAGTCCTGACCGGAGTTCGACATCGGGGCGAGTCTACGGACCCGCCCGCTTTGGCCTGGACAATCTCACCCTCGATCTTTGGACAGATCCGAACCGGGCATTGCTGGAGAATCCGGGGGATGCGCCACACGCGCCTTGGCTATTGGATCGAGGAGGCGGGAGAGGTCGAGCCGACCCCCAGCCTTGCGGGCGACCGCGAGGCCGACGTCCTCGTCGTCGGCGGCGGCTACACGGGGATGTGGACGGCCTGGTACGCGCGGCAGCTCGAACCCGCGGCGCGGGTGGTCCTGCTCGAGTCGGAACCAGTTTGCGGACACGGTCCGAGCGGCCGCAACGGCGGCTTTTGCAACGCGATGTGGCTCTCGCTCGCTTCGATGCGGGATCGCTGGGGCGACGAGCCGGCGCTGGCGACGGCGCGGGCGGCGCAGGAGGCGGTCGACCGGATCGAGCGCTTCTGCACCGAGCAGGGGGTGGACGCCTGGTTCCGTCCCGCCGGCTATGTCCAGGTCTCGACCGCCCCGGCCCACGACGGCGCCTGGTCGCGGGCGGTGGCGGCCTGTCGGGAGTTGGGCGTGCCGGAAATGCTGCAGCCGCTGAGCGAGGCCGAGGTTGCCGAGCGCTGCAAGTCCCCCGCCTTCCTCACCGGCGCCGTCTCGCCGACCTCGGCGACGGTGCAGCCGGCGCGCCTGGCGCTGGGCCTGCGGGCGAAGCTGATCGAGGCGGGGGTCGAGGTCTTCGAGTCCTCGCCGGTGCGCTCGTTCCGCGCCTTGGGCGACGGCGTCGAAGCGCGCACTGCCGCCGGTTCGGTCCGGGCGAGGCGCGGCGTGCTGGCGATCGGTGCCGCCGCCAAGGCCAGGCACGGTCCCCTCCACGGCCGCCTCACCGTCGCCTCCTCCCACATCGTCCTCACCGAGCCGGTGCCCGACGTGCTGGAGGAGATTGGCTGGACCGGCGGCGACTGCATCACCGACGCCCGCGCCCTCCTGCACTACTTCCGCACCACTCCCGACGGCCGCATCGCCTTCGGCTGGGGCGGCGGCCGCATCGCCTTCGGCGCGCGAACGGGCGGCCGCTCCGAGCTAGACGCCGCCGTGGTCGCCGCCGCCGCCGAAGACCTCCACCATTATTTCCCCCAGTTGCGAGGCCGCCGCCTAACCCACGCCTGGGGCGGCCCGATCGACGCCTCCCCAACCCACCTCCCCGCCATCAGCCCGCTCCCCCACAACCGCGCCTGGGTAGCCGCTGGCTACACCGGCAACGGCGTCGGCCCCTCCAACATGGTCGGCCGCACCCTCGCCTCCCTAGCCCTAGACCACCAAGACGACCACACCACTCTCCCCTTCGTCAACGCCAAAACCCCCCGCATCCCCCCCGAGCCCTTCCACTGGATCGGCGGCGAATCAATCCGCCTAGGAATCCTCAAAAAAGAGCAAGCCGAGCTGGAAGGCCACAACCCCGGCCCCATCTCCTCGGCCATCGCCAAAGTCCCCGAACTCATCGGCTTCCATATTGGCCGCTGACAGGGTGGTTATAACCATGCAAAATGCCATGTTGTGACCCACATGGTTAAGATTATCTGGATAAGCCCATGCAAAAAACATGGTTTTGACCCACTATGCCAGGACAGACCTATAACCACATTGCGGAACTGGCAGCTGATAACTATGGCTACATCACCACCGATCAGGCTTTAGCAGCTGGCATTGACCCCGCTCGCCTGATCGAGCTGGCTCGCCGAGGTCAAATCGAGCGCCGCGGCACCGCCCTGTATCGCGTGCCGCTGATCCCACCGACGCCGCTTGACCCTTACCGCGAGGCGACCCTGTGGCCCCGCGGAACCGAGGCAGTGATTTCTCATGAGACCGCCCTCGATCTCTATGGGCTGGGCGATGTCAACCCGGCCAAGATCCACATCACCGTTCCGCGTGCTCACCGCCCTCGCCGCAACGTGCCGGCCCAATATCGGCTCCATCGTGAGGACCTGCGTGACGACGAGGTGGCTCTCTACGAGGGAATCCCGATCGTCACCGCGGCCAAGGCGATCCGGCAGGCCCACCGACTCGGCCCGACACTGCTGCGCCAGGCAATCGAGGAGGGCGGCCGCCGTGGACTCATCTCGAGTGTTGAGGCGGAGCGGTTGCGGAGCGAAGGTTTGCCTGGAGCAGCCGGTCCGTGAACGAGCAGATCCTTCCAGCGCGGGGTCCCAACCGTCGCCCGGCGCGGGCGCCTGCGCAGAAGGCGCACCTCGAGCGTCTCGTTGCGCACTACGGCAAATTGAGCGGGGTCGCTCCGGCGCGTGTCCGTCGCTGGCTCTCGGTCATGGTCTTGCTGGGCGCGCTTGATCGCGTCCGCGAATCGGACCCCGTCTTCTTGCTCAAGGGGGGAGTCGCCATCGAGCTCCGTCTCCGCACGCAGGCGCGGGCGACGAAAGACGTGGATCTCGTCTTCTTCGGAGAGCCGAAAGAGCTCGGCGAGAGCCTCGACCGAGCGCTTGCGGAGCCTTACTCCGAGTTCAGTTTCCGGAGAGAAGAGATAGCGACGGGTGGTGAAGGCCGCTTTCAGCGTCTCGACGTCAAGCTCCTCTTTCGGGGGCGTAGTTGGGGCACGCTGAGGCTCGAGGTCGCCACTCCGGATAGTCAGGCAACCGACGGCGAACCGGTGCCGGCGATCCCGATCGACGAGTTCGGCATCGAGGGGCCGGACACCGTTCGGTGCCTCTCACTGCGTTACCAGATAGCCCAGAAGCTCCACGCCGTAACCGAGCGTTTCTCCGATCGTGACAACGAGCGGTTCCGTGACCTCATCGACCTGATGATCTGCCGCGATTTGATCGCGGAGATGGACCAAGTGAAGGAAGCGTGCCTGGACACCTTTGCCGCCCGGAACAAGCAGAGCTGGCCACCCGAGCTCTTGGTTCCCGATGTTTGGGCTGAGCCCTATGCGGCTCTCGCCGAAGAGATGAACTTCCCGATTTCGGACGTCGAGGAAGCCGCGTTGCAAGTACGCGAACTGATCACTGTGATCGATGCCGCCTGAATCGAGCTGAGCTCGTCGTAGTTAGGTCGCTACCGCAGTCCCTGGCACCGCCATCGGATCCCCCTCCTGCTCCGGCCGCACACTCGCCATCTTTTCCGCCCGCCGCTGCTGCCAGGTGGCGAAGCCCATTGCCGCCACGGTGAAGCTGAAGAGGATCATCGCGATCACGTTCACTTCGACTGGGATGCCGCGTTGGGCGGCGCCGTAGATGTAGAGGGGGAAGGTGACCGTGGTGCCGGAGTTGAAGTTGGAGATGACGAAGTCGTCTATGGAGAGGGCGAAGGCGAGCATCGCGCCGCCGAAGATGCCGGGCATGATTAGCGGCAGGGTGACGAGGCGGAAGGTCTCGAAGGAACCGGCGCCGAGGTCGCGCGCTGCCTCCTCGAGGCTGCGGTCGAAGCCGATCAGCCGCGAGCGCACGACGACGACGACGAAGCTGATGCAGAACATGACGTGGGCAATCAGCAGCGTTTCGAAGCCGAGCGAAGGGGTGCCGAGAATGAGGAAGAAGGAGAGCAGCGCCGCCCCCATCACCACCTCGGGGGTGGCCATCGGGATCACGATCAGGAAGTTCGCCAAGCGCCGGCCGCGGAAGTTGTGGCGGACCAGCGCCAGCGCCATCATCGTCCCCACGATCGTCGAGATGACCGTCGCCAGCAGTGCCAGTTTGAGGCTGGTCAGCAGCGCTTCGTTCAGTTCGGGACGGCTGAAGGCGTTGGCCCAGTGGTCGAGGGTGAAGCCGACCCAGGTGTAGTTGTAGCGGCCCTGTGGATCGTTGAAGGAGAAGAGCAGGATGACCGCGATCGGCAGCAGCAGGTAGACGACGACCAGGGCGGCGACGATGTTGACCGCGTGCTCGCGCAGCCAGCGCCAGGCGCGGGTGCCGCCGCTCTCGTTCATCGCGCCTCCTCCCCCATCAGCGCCTCGGAGCCGGCGAAGCGGATGTAGATGACGACGGCGACCATGATTAGCGCCATCAGCACAAAGGAGAGCGCCGCCGCCGAGGGGTAGTCGGACTGGCTCAGGTAGAGCGACTGGATCACGTTGCCGATCATCCGGTTGCCGGTACCGCCGAGGATGTAGGCGTTGACGTAGTCGCCCGCCGCCGGGATGAAGGTGAGCAGCGTGCCGGCGACGATCCCCGGCGCCGAAAGCGGCAGCGTCACCCGCCAGAAGCTCTGCGCGGCCGAGCTGTAGAGGTCCTTCGCCGCCTCGATCAGCCGTACGTCGATCCGCTCCAAGCTGGCGTAGATCGGCAGGATCATGAAGGGGAGGAAGTTGTAGGTGAGGCCAGCGATCACCGCCCAGCTGGTGGCGAGAATGTGGCCGCTCGGCGCCAGCCCGATCGCGTGGAGGACTTCGGTCACCGGGCTTTCGTCGGAGAGGATCGTCTCCCAGGCGATCGTCCGGATCAGGTAGGTGGTGAAGAACGGCGCGACGACCGCGAACAGCATCAGGTTGCGCCAGCGCCCCGCCTTGAAGGCGATCGCGTAGGCGAGCGGGTAGGCGATCAGCAGCGACAGCAGCGTCGCCGCCCCGGCGTAGTAGAAGGAGCGGATGAACTGCGTGTCATAGGCGGAGAGCGCTTCGCTGTAGTTGGACCAGTTCCAGCTGAATTCGAATTCGCCGATCACTCCCGACCAGAGCGAGAGTTCCGCCATGTAGAAGAGCGGAACGACGAAGAAGAAGACGAGCCAGATCGTCCCCGGCCCGAGCAGGAAATAGGGGACGATCCGGCGTCGCATTCAGCTCACCCGTTGAGGACGGCGTCCCAGGCCCGGAGCACCTTTTGTTTCTCTTCGCCTTCCAGCGTCGGCGTCCCCGAGCACTTCTTGGTGAAGGAGGCACTGGGGAAGATCAGCTGGTTCTTCGCCAGTGCCGGATCGCGCTTGGCGAGGACTTCTTTCACCCCTTCGACCGGGGTCACGTAGTTGACGTATTCGGCGATGTTGGCCTGGACTTCCGGTTCGTAGACGTAGTTCATGAACGCCTCGGCCGCGGTCGGGTTCGGCGCCCCGACCGGGATCACCATGTCTTCCGACCAGAGCATGCAGCCCTCGGTCGGCATCCGCCATTCGAGTTCGGGGTTGTCTTCCTGCAGCTGCACCGCGTCGCCCGACCAGCCGATCACTGCCGCCGCGTCGCCGCTGGTCAGGTCACGCGCGTAGTCGTTGCCGGTGAAGCGGCGGATCTGCCCCGATTCGGCCGCGCCCTTGATCTTTTCGATCGCCTTCATCCAGTCGGCTTCGGTGGCTTCGTTGGGATCGACGCCTTCGCACTTCATCACCAGCGGCACCGTTTCCCGCACTTCGTTCAAGAAGTCGACCTTGCCCTTGTACTTAGGGTTGAAGAGGTCGCAGATCGAGTGCACGTCGGGCGCCGTTTCTTTGTTGACGATGACCCCGGTCATGCCGCTCTGCCACGGTGCAGTCCAGTCGCGGTTGGGATCGAACTGCGGGTGCTGGAGGCTGGAGACGAGGTTCTTTTCGAATTCCGGCAGGCCGGCCTTGTCGAATTCCTGCAGGTAGCCGAGCTTGTGCATTTCGGTGACCTGGTAATCGGCGAGGACGAAGATGCTGCGGCCGCCTGATTCACCCTGTTCCAACAGCGGCCTCATCTTGTTGAAGAATTCTTCGTTGGAGTTGATGTCTTCGATGTACTTGACGCTGACTCCGCTGGCTTTTTCAAACGCCGGCACGGTGCCCTTGTCGATGTAGAGCGGCCAGTTGGAGATCGTCAGGCTGCCCGAGGGTTTGCCTTCGAGCTTCACTTTCGATGCTTCCTTTTCGCCGCTGTCGCCGATTCCGCCCCCGCTCCCGCCGCAAGCGGCGAGCCCGAGGGCCAGCGTCGCCAACGCGACCAAGACGGCGACGAGCACTGCGCTCCTGCGTGGTTTCTTCTCACTGCTCACCATTTGCGGTTCAACCTCCGTGCGTCGTTTCCAATTGCGACTGGTCGGCGGCCTGGGGGCCGTCGGTTTTCGTCGCCGCTACTCCATTGGGCGACTCGCGGACAAGATGCATGTGCTCCGGGTCCCAGCTGAGGGCGACTCGCGCCCCTCCCCCCGGCAGCCGCTGGCGTTCGGACTCGTCAGCGTTGGGGACGAGGACGGTCATCCGCACCCCCTCGCCAAGGTCGACGGCGATCTGGGTCGCGGTACCGAGGTAGAGCGAGCTTTCGACGACCCCCACCACCCGGGTGCCGCCGCCGTCGTTGCCGGCGCCGCCTTCGGACAGCTCGACCCGGAGCTTCTCCGGCCGCACCACCGCGTGGCAACGGTCGCCGCGGGCGAAGCCGTCGGTGCGGGTGGAGATCGTCTGCCCCTGGTCGAGCTTCACTTCCTCGGGCCCGGTCACCGTCGCCGGCATCAGGTTGGAGACGCCGATGAAGCCGGCGACGAAGGTGGTGGCGGGGCGGTTGTAGACCTCCTCGGGGACGGCGACCTGCTCGACCCGGCCGCGGTTCATCACCGCGATCCGGTCGCTCATCGTCAGCGCCTCCTCCTGGTCGTGGGTGACGTAGACGAAGGTGATCCCGACCTCGCGCTGGATCCGCTTCAGCTCCACCTGCAGCCCCTTGCGCAGCTTCAGGTCGAGCGCCCCGAGCGGCTCGTCGAGGAGGAGCACTTTCGGCAGGTTGACCAGCGCCCGGGCGAGGGCGACGCGCTGCTGCATCCCTCCCGACAGCATCGAAGGCCGGCGTTTGGCCTCGGCGGCGAGGCCGACCCGCTCGAGCTCGGCGGCGACCCGCTTCTCGATCTCCTCCTTCGGCACTTTCTTCCGCTTCAGCCCGAAGGCGACGTTGGCCTCGACGCTCAGGTGGGGGAAGAGCGCATAGCTCTGGAAGACGGTGTTGGTCGGGCGCTTGTGCGGTGGCAGCTGCGCCACGTCCTCGCCCTCGATCCGGATCTCGCCGCTGGTCGGCCGCTCGAAGCCGGCGATCATCCGCAGCGTCGTCGTCTTGCCGCAGCCGCTCGGTCCCAGCAGGGTGAAGAACTCTCCTCGCCCCAGCTCCAGGCTGAGGTCGTCGACCGCCGCCAGCTCGTCGAAGCGCTTGGTGACGCTGCGGAGCTCGACGCTCGAAGTCTCTGCTTGGCGATCCACGCGGTCGTTCCCTTCCCCGTTTTGGTCTTGGCTCATACCTGCCAATCCCCCTACCTATCCTCCGGCACCACCAGCACCGGCCGGTCGGCGAGATGCAGGAGCTTGTTCGGGGTCGAGCCGAGGATCACGCCCTTCAAGGGGGGGTCGCCGAAGCTGCCGACGACGATCATCCGTGCCTCGAGCTCGTCGGCCACTTCGATCAGCGCCTCGGCGGCCCGTTTCGGCACTAGCCTCACCTCACACTCGACGCCGGCCTCGTGCGAGCGCCGTTCGGCCTCGGCGGTGATCTGCTCTCCCAGCTCCTCGATCGCCTTCTCGTGGTCAGCGATCTCGCCTCCCCAGATACCGGGCGGCGCATAGCCGAAGACGACGGTGATCGAGTCACCGAGCTCGGTCGCCAAAGCGAGGCTCTCCTGCAGCGCCTTCTCGCCGCATTTCGAAGCGTCGTAGCCGACCACGATCGTTCCCATCTCAGCTCCCCTCGACCTCGGCCGGGGGCGGCGTTTCGCCCTCCAGGAACCCCGCCGGCACGACCTCCGGGCGGCGCCGGAAGAAGGCCGGGAGCTTGCGCCACTGCACCACCATCAGCACGATCCCCAGGATCAGGAAGGCGACCGCGATCACCAGCGGCGGCCCGAGCCCGAACCAAGAGTTGCCCGATTCGGAGTTGGCGGGGCTGGCCAGTTCGATCCCATTCTTGACCAGCAGGTAGAAGAGGATCGCGCCGCCGACCGTCGGCCCGACTCCGATGAAGAAGAAGTTCTTGACGCTGCGCAGCAGCTCGCGCCGGTAGTAGATCGTGCAGGCGAAGCCGGTGATCCCGAGGTAGAAGGCGATCATCAGGCCGAGCGCGGCGAGCGAGTCGAAGAGGATGTCTTCGCTGACGATCGTCAGGCCGACGTACCAGACGATCGAGGCCACCCCCATCGCGATCGTCGAGACATGGGGCGTCAGGTAGCGGGGATGGACCTTGCCAAGGCTGTGCGGCATCGCCTGCGCCCGTGCCATCGAGAGCGTGGTGCGGGCGGTCGGCAGGATCGTCGTCTGGGTCGAGGCCGCGGCTGAGGTGAGCACGGCGATGATCAGCAGCTTGTCGAGGGGCGACCCGAAGACTTCGGTGCCAAGCGAGCTGAGCACGTCTTCCTGGTTTTCGACCAGGGCTTCGACCCCCGCGTATGCCTGCGCCGCGTAGGCAACGACGATGTAGATGCCGAGCAGGATCAGGGTGCTGATAACCGTGGCCCGCCCCGGCGCCTCGCCCGGGTCCTCGGTCTCCTCGTTAACCGTCGCGGTCGTGTCCCAGCCCCAGTAGATGAAGACCGCCAGCAGCATGCCGGCGGAGATCTCACTGGGGCTGAGCGAGAAGGGATTGATCCAGGAGAGGCTCGGGTGCACGGAGCCGGCTGGCGCCGAGCCGGCGTAGACCTTGACGATCGCCACCACCGCGAAGAGGGCGAGGGTGAAGATCTCGGCGGCGAGCAGGCCGACCTGGGTGCGGGCGGAGAGCTCGATCCCGATCACCACGATCGCCGTCATCAGGACGATCCAAAGCACTCCGACCGCGGTTACCGCCACGGTCGACGCAGCCGCCGCTTCCCAGCCGACCAGGAGGAAGGTGTAGAGGCCGGCGATCTGGGCCAGGTTGGCCATCACGATCACGTCGGCGACTACGATCGCCCAGCCAGCGAGCCAGCCGAGTTGGGGCCCCATCGCCCGCGTCACCCAGGAGAAGCTGGTGCCGCAGTCGGGGTCGGCTTTGTTCATGTAGTAGTAGCCGCCGGCGACGAGGAACATCGGCACGAAGCTGATTAGCAGGATCGCCGGCGATTGCAAGGCGACCGCGGCGGCGACGAAGCCGAGGGTAGCGGCGAGGCTGTAGCCGGGTGCGGTGGAGGCGACGCCGATGACGACGCTGGAGACGAACCCGATCGCGTTCTTCTTCAGCCCCTTCTCACCGGTGCTGGGTGAGGGCGCGGTCGAAGCTGGAGCCTGACCCGGCGTCGGGACTGCTGCGCTCTCCATCTCCCTCCGACTCCTTCCCCGATCGGTGGTTGTCCTCAGCGAAGTTAAGCCCCGCTGGAAGGGCGCGCAAGGGGCGAATGTCCTAAAAGCACAGGAGCGACTTATACGTCACGTACAAGTCGATTCCCGGTCCTTGACCCAATGACCACTTGCCAATGTTGGATTTTGGCTCTAGCTTTATCCATAACGTCGTAATCGAGGAGGAGGGTGGAATGGCCACCGCGTCGCAGGCTCCGGCAGGAACCGATCTTCAGAAACTGGCCAGGGAGCATCTCTGGATGCACTTCTCGCGGATGGGCGCCTACGGCCCCGACCACGAGGTACCGATCATCACCCGGGCCGAGGGCTGCTACGTCTATGACGAACACGGCAACCGCTACCTCGACGGGCTGTCTGGTCTCTTCTGCGTCAATGCCGGCCACGGCCGCACCGAGTACGGCGAAGCGGCGGCGCGCCAGGTCGAAGAACTCGACTTCTACACGCTCTGGAGCTATGCCCACCCGCGGGCGATCGAACTGGCAGCGCGGATCGCCTCGCTGGCCCCCGGCGACCTCAACCGCGTCTTCTTCACCTCGGGCGGCTCCGAGGCGGTCGAGTCGGCGCTGAAGCTCGCCCGCAACTACCACCGCATCCATGGCAAAGGCCAGAAGCACAAGGTGATCGCCCGCGAGGTCGCCTACCACGGCACCTCCCTCGGGGCGCTCTCGGCGACCGGAATCACCGACCTGCGCGCTCAGTTCGAGCCACTGACCCCAGGCGGCTGCCACGTCCCTAACACCAACATCTACCGCTGGCCCGAGGACCGCGACCCGCTCTGGGCGGCGGACGCGATCGAGGAGCGGATCGTCTTCGAGGGCCCGGAGACCGTCGCCGCGGTGATCCTCGAGCCGGTCCAGAACGCCGGCGGCTGCTTCGTCCCGCCCGACGGCTACTTCCAGCGGGTGCGGGAGATCTGCGACCAGTACGACGTGCTGATGATCTCCGACGAGGTGATCTGCGCCTGGGGCCGCCTCGGCCACTATTTCGGCTGCGAACGCTTCGGCTACGTCCCCGACCTAATTACCGTCGCCAAGGCGCTGACCTCGGCCTACGCTCCGATGGGCGGCGTGATCGCCTCCGACAAGGTCGCCGAGCCGTTCATGGAGGGGACCGCCTCCTTCGCCCACGGCTTCACCTTCGCCGGCCACCCGATCGCCGCCGCGATCGCGATGGCCAACCTCGATGTCTTCGAGCGCGAGGACCTCTGCGGCCACGTCCGCGCCAAAGAGGGCGAGTTCCGGCAGATGCTGGAGTCGCTGCACGACCTGCCCATCGTCGGCGACGTGCGCGGCGCCGGCTACTTCCACGCGGTCGAGCTGGTCAAAGACAAGGAGACGAAGGAAAGCTTCAACGACGAGGAGTCCGAGCGGCTGCTGCGCGGCTTCCTCTCCGGTGAGCTCTACAAGCGCGGGTTGATCTGCCGCGCCGACGACCGCGGCGACCCGGTCGTGCAGCTCTCGCCGCCGCTGATCGCCGACACCGAGCAGTTTGAAGAGATCCACGACGTTCTCCACACCGTCCTCGCAGAGGCCTGGGACCAGGTCGTCAACTAACCGAAGGAGCGAAAGTGCTCACCGTCCAGAGCCTGCTCGACGAACTCGGCCTCGAGCTGGCGGCCGGGGCCGACGCTGCTTCCGCGCCGGTCCGCTGGGTCCACATCTCCGAGCTGCAGGACCCGACGCCTTGGCTCTCGGGCGGCGAGCTGATGCTGACCACGGGCATCCCGCTGGACACGGCGGCGAAGCAGCGCGCCTTCGTCCGCATCCTTGCCGACCGCAACCTCGCCGGGCTCGGAGTTGGCACCGGCTTCAGCCACAAATCGCTGCCGAAAGCGCTGGTCGACGAGGCCGAGAAGCGCGAATTCCCGCTCTTCGAGGTGCCCTACTCGGTGCCGTTCATCGCGATCACCGAGAAAGCCTTCGCGCGCCTGGTCAACGAGCAGTACGAGGTGCTGCAACGAGGAATCGCCGTGCAGCGGCGGCTCGAGCGGCTGGTGCTCGAGGAGCGGGGCTTGGAGGAAATCGCTGCCACCGTCGCCACCGCCGTGGGCGGCACGGTGGCGGTGCTGGACGCCCGCGGCGAGCGTCTGGCCGGGCGCGGTTTCCGGCGCCAGCTCTCCGCCGAGGCGATCGCCGCGATCCGCAAAGAGGCGCTCAGCCACGCCGGTGACGGCCACCCCTTCGTCCCTTCGCACCCGAGCGTGGCAGGGCGAGCGCTGGCGCACCCGGTGATCTCTCCCGGCGGCGGGCCGCCGCAGGCCTGGGTAGTAATCGTCCGCGACTCCGGCGGCCTTGGTGACTTCGAGCGGTTGATCTTGCAGCAGGCGGTGGCGGTGGTGGCGCTGGAGCTGATGCGCCGCCGCGTCGCCCGCGAGACCGAGCGGCGCCTGGCCGGCGACGTGCTGGCGGCGGCGCTCGGCGGCAGAATGGACCCGACCGAGCTGCGGCGGCGGCTGGAGCCGTTCGGGATCGGCGAGGAGGCGGCGGTGCTCGTCTTCTCACTGAGCGACCCGACCGAGGCGGCGGCGAGCCTGGAAGCGGCGCTGACCGCGGACGCCAGTGCGGCGGTCGTCGCCCCCCACAGCACCGCCGGCCGCGAGCTGCTCTGCGCGGTGATCGACTGCGCCGACCGCGACCCGATCGAGGTCGCGACCAAGGCGCGGGCCGAACTCGCCCGCGACCGCACCGCCGTGCGCGCCGCTGCCAGCCGCCCGGCGCCGCCGGAGCGCCTGCGCCACTCCTTCCACGAGGCGCGCTGCGCCCTCGAGGCGACCACTTTCGACAACGGCAATGCCCCCGAGGTCGCCTCCTGGCGCGACCTTGGCGCCTTCACGCTGCTGCTCTCGATCCAGGACGACGACGCGCTCGACCTCTACTGCGACAGCGTCCTCGGACCGATCGAACATGGCGACGAGGAGTACGGCGGCGAGCTGCTGCGCTCGCTGGAGGCGTTCATCGAGCAGAACGGCCAGTGGGAGCGAGCGGCGCGCCAGGTCTACTGCCACCGCCACACCCTGCGCTACCGGATGCGCAAGGTGGAAGAGCTGACCGGGCGCGACCTCTCGCGCGCCCACGACCGGATCGAGTTCTGGCTGGCCCTGCGGGCGAGGGAGCTGGTCTCGTGAGGATTGGCGTGCCGACCGAGATCAAGGCCGACGAGTACCGCGTCGCGGTCACTCCCGCCGGGGTGCGCGAACTCGCCGAGCACGGTCACGAAGTGCTGGTCCAGGCCAGCGCCGGCGAGGGCAGCTCGATCGCCGACGCCGAGTACGAGGCGCAGGGCGCGACGATCGTCCCCGCGGCCGCCGACGTCTTTGGCGAGGCGGAGATGATCCTCCACGTCAAGGAGCTGCAGCCGAGCGAGATCGAGATGCTGCAGCCCGAGCAACTGCTCTTCACCTACCTGCATTTGGCGCCCGATCCTGACCAGACGCGCGGGCTCTGCGACGCCGGCGTCACCGCGATCGCCTACGAGACCGTTGAGGACGCGCGCGGGCGGCTGCCGCTGCTGGCGCCGATGAGCGAGGTGGCGGGGAAGATCGCGACCCAGGCCGGCGCCTTCATGCTCGAGAGGCCGATGGGCGGGCGCGGGATCCTGCTCGGCGGCGTGCCGGGGGTGGCGGCGGCGAACGTGATGGTGATCGGCGGCGGTGTCGTCGGCATGAACGCGGCCTTCATCGCGATCGGGATGGAAGCCGACGTCTTCGTCTTCGACCGCTCGATCGACCGCCTGCGCGAGCTCGAAGTCGCCTTCGGCGGCCGCTGCTCGACGGTCTACTCGACCCGGCTCGCGGTCGAGCAGATGCTGCCCAATGCCGACCTCGTGATTGGCGCCGTCCTCGTCCACGGGGCGCGGGCGCCGTACGTGATCCGGCGCGAGCAGCTGAAGCTGATGAAGCCCGGCGCGGTAATGGTCGACGTCGCGATCGACCAAGGCGGCTGCTTTGAGACCTCGCGGCCAACGACGCATCACGAACCGACCTTTGAGGTGGAAGGAATCACCCACTACTGCGTCGCCAACATGCCTGGCGCGGTCCCGATCACCTCCACCCACGCTCTCACCAACGCGACGCTGCCCTATGCGCTCGCGCTTGCTGACCACGGTGTCGCCGAGGCGATCCGCCGCGATCCCGGGCTGCGGCCTGGGATCAACGTCGCCGCCGGCAAGGTCACCCACCCGGCTGTGGCAGAGGGAGTGGGTATGGAGTATGTAGCGGTCGAGGATGCCCTCGACCTTGAACCCTTGAAACAAGCATCCATGGGGGGAACTGAATGAGCACTTACGCGGTTGTCAATCCAGCCACCGGCGAGACGATCAAGGAGTACCCGGAGATCAGCGACGACGAGCTCCGTGGCGCAATCGACCGAGCCGACCAGGCGTCTCGGAGCTGGCCTGCTGCTTCCACCGTGGCCGAGCGTGCCGCGCTGGTGCGCAAGGTCGGTGAGCTGCACTCCGAGCGCCGCGAGCAGCTGGCCGAGATCGTCGTCCGCGAGATGGGCAAGCCGATCGAGCAGGCGCTGATGGAGGTCGAATTCGCCGGGATGATTTACGGCTTCTACGCTGATAATGCCGAGAGCCTGATGGCCGACGAGCCGATCGAGCTGTCGGAAGGCGAGGGCACCGCGCTGATTCGCCGCAGCCCCTTTGGCGTGCTGCTCGGGATCATGCCCTGGAATTTCCCCTACTACCAGGTGGCCCGCTTCGCCGGGCCGAACCTGGTGATCGGCAACACGATCCTGCTTAAGCACGCCCCGCAGTGCCCCGAATCGGCCGAGGCGATGCAGCAGATGTTCAACGACGCCGGTTTCCCCGAGGGCGCCTACGAGAACATCTATGCGACCAACGAGCAGATCGAGTGGGTGATCGCCGACCCGCGCCTGCACGGGGTGTCGGTCACTGGCTCCGAGCGGGCGGGCGCTGCTGTTGCCGAGATCGCCGGCCGCAACCTGAAGAAAGTCGTGCTCGAGCTCGGCGGCTCGGACCCGTTCATCCTCCTCGGCACCGACAACCTCGACGAAGCGGTGACGGCGGCGGCCGAAGCGCGGCTCGACAACACCGGCCAGTCCTGCAACGCGGCCAAGCGCTTCATCGTCGTCGACGAGCTCTACGACGAGTTCCTTGAGAAGTTCAAGCAGACGCTCGGCGGTGCCAAGTCGGGCGATCCGACCGCCGAGGACACCGAAGTTGGCCCGCTCTCCTCGCAGACGGCTGCCGACCGGCTCGAGGACCAGGTCAAGCGGGCGATCGCAAACGGCGCCGAGGTGGTCGTCGGCGGCAACCGCGAGGGGAACTACTTCGAACCGACGATCCTCACCGGGATCGAGCCCGGCAACGAGGCCTCGCAGGAAGAGTTCTTCGGGCCGGTCGCGCAGGTCTACAGGGTTGGCTCCGAGGAGGAGGCGGTTGCGCTCGCCAACCAGACCCCGTTCGGGCTCGGCTCCTACGTGATGACCACCGACAAGGAGCAGGCCGACCGAGTCGCCGACAAGATCGAAGCCGGGATGGTCTACGTCAACCTGGTCGGGGCGGATGCGCCCGAGCTGCCGTTCGGCGGCTTTAAGCGCTCCGGCTTCGGCCGCGAGCTCGGCCGCTACGGCGCCGACGAGTTCGTCAATAAGAAGCTGATCCGCAGCGCCTGATTGCCGCTGGAGAGGCCCCGCCGGGCGCGGCGATTACGATCCAGACCTCGTGAGTCGCCGCGCTAGGGGGATCGTCGTCGCATTGGTACTCGCGTTCTCCGCTTGCGCGGTGAACGCCGCCGCCGCGACCAGCGCAAAGTCCGAAGAAGAACCGCGCTGCCACGGGCGGCGGGCGAAGATCGTCGGCACCGAAGGCAACGACGTCATCTTCGGGACGCCGAGCCGCGACGTGATCTGGGCTGGCGGGGGCGACGACACGATCTATGGCAGCCTCGGCAACGACCTGATCTGCGGCGGACCCGGCGACGACATCGTCCACGGCGGCCGCGGCAACGACGAAGTCGACGGCGGCGCCGGCAGCGACCAGGTCAACGGCGACCTCGGTGACGACAAGATCCTCGGTGGCCCCGGCAACAACGACGAGGTGGCCGGCGACCTTGGCATCGACGTCGTCAACGGCGGGCCCGGCAACGAAGACCTCGTCCATGGCGACTACGGCTACGACCGCATGTCCGGCGGCGCCGGCAAGGGCGACATCGCCTCCTTTGCGACTGCCCGCGCCGGCGGCAAGGGCAGCGGCGTCTGGGCTTCGCTGAAGCGGCACAAAGCCTTCGGCGATGGCCACGACAAGCTCTTCGGCTTCGAGAGCCTGGAAGGCTCGGCCTTCCGCGACACCTTGATCGGTAGCAAGGCACCGAACGTAATCAACGGTGGGCCGGGCGACGACCACCTGATCGGCGGCGGCGGGGCCGACACCTTGATCGGCGGCCAAGGTAGCGACGGCTGCAAAGGCGCCAAAGGGCGAACCAGCTCCTGCGGCAAGGAAGCGTCGCCGAAAGGCTCCGCCTACATCCAGCTCGACCCAACTCCAGGGGGTGGGGCCGGCCTGCAGATCGTCGGCGGCGCCGGCCGCGACCAGTTCTTCGTCGCCTTCGACGAAGCAACCGACAGCTTCAGTGTCACCGCGAAAAAGGGGCTGGCGATCAGCCCGGGGTGCTCGCACGCCCCACACGTCACCACCACGGTCTCCTGTCCCGCCAACGGCCCAGCGCGCTGGCTGATGGGCGACCTTGGCCCCGGCAACGACAGCCTCCGGGTCGAAGGCTCACTGCTCACGGTTGGCAGCGTCCGCTTCGCCGGCGGACTCGGCAACGACACGATCCACGGCGGCCCCGAGGACGACCTGATCGAGTCCGGCCCGGGGTCGGACCACATATATGGAGGCGACGGCGCCGACGGCCTGGTCGGCGGCCTGCCCGGCCCGACCTACCTCTACGGCGAAGGCAACGGTGACCTGCTCGCGGCGGGCGGCGGCTGCGCCGGCGGGGCGCTGGTCGGCGGTCCCGGTCGCGACGACGCTTCCTTCGCCGAGACCCAGGCGCATCCCGGCCTGCTGATCGTCTCCTTCCCCCAGCACAAAGCCTGGGTCACCACCGTCAGGAACTGCCACCCGGTCCATCTCTCGCCGACCGACGAGGACATGGAGGGCTCTTTCGACAACGACATCCTGATCGGCAACGGCAAACCCAACGCGATGCTCGGCCAGCCCGGCCAGGACCGCTTTTACGGCAACGGCGGCGAAGACATCGTCGACGCCCGCGACGGCGTCCGCGACTTCTCGATCCAGTGCGGCAAAGGCCACCCGGCCGAAGTCGTCAAGGTCAAGGGCCACGGTGGTAAGACGGAAACGCGCGAAACCCAGCCCACCGGCACCCCCGCCGGCCGCGCCCTAACCGACTCCTTCGACCCCGAACCCTTCAACTGCGCCACCGTCAAACACGGCACCCCCGTCCCCGGCCTAAACGGCTAACCCTCTCCAGCGCCCGCAAAGCCTCAGCGTCGGTAGCTGGCGGGCCGCCCGCAGCAAACGAGACGTC
>DASSNA010000298.1:0-5397 GCA_035688445.1 Solirubrobacterales bacterium
CGATGCTGCAGGCCCAGAAGCCGGCGGCGCCGAGCACCGCCAGACCCCCGCGCGAGGGGTGGGCGAAGAGGCCGAGGGCGAAGCGGAAGCCCTCGGCCAGGGTCGCCGGGACTTTGCCGACTTTCTCGAGGATCTGATGCGAGCGCTCGGTGTGGGCGAAGCGGGTGAGGCGGCTTCCCAGGTCCGAAGGGATCAGGGTGATGAGGACGCCGAGGATCAGCAGCAGGCCGGCGACCCCGGCGGGGACGATCGTCAGCTCGACCGAGCCCTTGCCGTTCATCACCCCCGTCCGCAGCAGGATTCCGAAGATGATGAGGGCGATCGGATAGAAGAGGTAGTGGAGGGAGACGAAGGCGACCATCCGCCGCCCGACGTCGCGCAGCCCCATGCCCGCCTTGCGCAGGGCCCAGTAGGTGAGGGCGACGCCGCCGGCCCCCCCGGCCGAGAAGAGCAGGGTGGCGGCGACTCCCGCCATGTTGATCTCGTAGGTCTCGATCCAGCTCAGGCGCAGCGCATCGCCGCCGACCACCGCTTTGAAGAGGGCGATGTAGGTCGCATAAGCGGCGACGTTGATGGCGATGGCGATCCCGATCCACAGCGGGTCGGCCTCGTCGAGGCGGCTGAGCGCGTTCCCCAGCCCGACCAGCTTCGGAAAGAGGAAGTAGATGGCGCCGAGGAGGACCAGGACCAGGACCACGGTCTGGACGATCCGCCGCGTGGTGAAGATCGGCATTTCGGCGAAGCGGTTGTTCCCGTTCGCCGAGTCTTCCGGAGACACCCCTGGAAATTACCCGCTGGCGATGCTCTCCAGACGCTGCAGAACCCCGTTTACCCCGCGTACGAGGGGTTCTGCCAGAGGCTCGCCCCGCCGCACGGCGCCGACCAGGAAGGCGCCGGCGATCAGATCGGTGACGTAGTGCTCCCCTAGATAGACGAGCGCGAAGCCGAGGGTCCCGGCGTAGCTCCAGCCGAGGGCGCCCTCGACCTTGCCCGCTTCGGAGAGCGACAGCGCCGCCTGCAGCGAGGTGGCGAAGTGGAGCGAGGGCATCGCCGCCCAGGGGTTGCCGCCGAGCGCGTCGTACATCCGCTCCCAGGCTCGCCCCCAGGTCGGTTCCCCCACCTCGACCATGATCCGCCGCACCTCGTCCTCCCCGGTCAGTCCGTTCTCGGCCGCCCACCACGGCGGCGCGGTCGGGACGGCGAAGTAGAGGGCGCAACCGAGGTCAAAGACGGCGGCCATCTGGCGGGCGGCGCGCGGGAAGCGCGCGTTGTGGCGGACGAGGATCATGGTCAGCGAGAGGTAGGGCTCGACGAACCAGAGCCAGTGGGTCCAGGTGAGGACGCGGTTGACCACGCCGACCTGGGGCAGTCGCTCCAACGCCCGCTGCAGACGGGCATTGGGGAGGCGGCCGCCGCCGATCACCCGGTCGACGGCGATCGGGTAGCGGGTGCGAAGGCGCGCCCGGAGCCGCTCGGGATCGTCATAGGGGAGCTCGTGGGCGACGGTGAAGGCCCACATCTGCAGGGCGAAGAGGGCGACGTCGCGCCGTTTGCTCCGCGGCTGCAGGACGGCGAGGGCCAGCGGGCCGGCGGCGCAGGCGGCAACCGTGACCGACGCGGGGATTCGCAGGCGCTTGCGCAGGAGCGGCACCGTGACGGCGGCGCCGATTGCCGCCACCCCTCCGGCCTGCACCGCGAGGCGAAGCGCTTTCGACGGCTGGGAGCGCCTCCTCATCAAGCCGGCGAGTATAGGTCGAGGACCCGAAGCCGGCCGGGAGGGCGCGGCGCCGCCTCGCCTGAATAGAATGGCCGCGCTTTGACGGCCCACTCTCCTGGCGCAGACCAGATCGACACCCTGCTTTGGATCGGCTTCGTCGCCGCCGTGATCCTCGTGGTCGCGGTCAACGCCGCGCTCTTCTACGCGGTGCGGCGCTTCCGCTCCGAGCGCGGCGCCGCCCCGCGCCAGCTGCTCAGCGGCCGCCGGCTCCAGTTCCGCGTCGGCGCCGTCCTCAGCATTTTCGCCCTGCTGCTCTTCGTCCTCGGCGTCGTCTTCACCGACAGGGCGCGCGAAACACCCTCGACCGGGGACGCCGGCCTCGCCGCGGCCAAGACCGAACCGCTGAAGATCAAGGCAACCGGCCAGCAGTGGCTCTGGCGCTACGACTATCCGAACGGCGCCTTCTCCTATTACAAGCTCGTGGTTCCGGTCGACACCGCCGTCGAGCTTGAACTCCTCTCCACCGACGTCGTCCACACCTGGAACGTCAACGACCTCGCCCCGAAGGCCGACGCGGTGCCGGGCAAGACCCACAAGGTCGTCTTCAGCACCGAAGACGAAGGGGTCTACAAGGGCGATGCCTCGACGCTCTCAGGCCAGGCCTACGCGGCGATGCGGACCGCGGTCGAAGTGGTCTCGCCCGAGGAATACGAAGAATTCGTCAAGACGCAGCTATCGGAAATCGAAGCCGCCCAGGACCGGGTCGTCGGCCTGATCGAAAACGGAGAAGTGCCATGAGCCCCACCGTCCATCCCGAGCTCGTCGCCGACGGCTACAAGGTCAGCCGCCGCCCCCGCTGGGCCGAGCTGGCGACCACGGCCGACCACAAGGAGCTCGGCCAGATCCTGATCTGCGGCGCCCTCGGCTTCCTCTTCATCGCCGCCGTCGAGCTGGTGCTGATGCGCCTGCAGCTGCTGGTGCCGGAAAACACCTTCCTGACGCCGGTCGGGTTCAACCGCATGCTCTCGCTCTATGGCGCGACTTCGGTCTTCTTCTTCGCGCTGCCGTTCGTGCTCGGGTTCTTCTACTACGCGGCGCCGCTGCAGGTGGGCGCCCGCGGCACGGCCCTGCCCCGCCTGGGACAGATCGGCGTCGCGCTCTGGGTAGCCGGGGCGACGATCCTCTACGCGGGCTTCCTCTTCACGCCCAGCGAGGCCGGCGTCAACCCGCTGGCGCCGCTGACCGAGCTGGCCTTCCTCTCCAACAACGGCGTCGACGCCTGGGCCGCCGCGACCGGGCTGGCCACCCTCGGCTTCGTCCTCCTGGCGGTCAACCTGCTGGCGACGCTGCGGATGATGCGGGCGCCGGGGATGGCCTGGCGCCGGGTTCCGCTCTTCGCCTGGGCCGCCACCGTCTCCTCCTGGCTCATGATCGTGATCGGCCCGATCCTGCTGGCGGCGCTGACGATGCTGATGATCGACCGCAACTACGACGGCATCTTCTTCGCCGACGGCTCCGGCGGGGCGCCGCTGCTCTGGCAGCACCTGAGCTGGATCTTCTACACCGGCACCTACATGCTGCTGCTGATCTTCGCCTTCGGCGCGATCGGCGAAATCTTCGCCACCTTCTCGCGCAAACCGCTCTTCAACCGCACGGTGACGATGGCTTCGCTGGCGGTAATCGCCGTCGTCGGGACCCTCGCCTGGATGCAGAACATGCTGACGGCGCCGATCGGGGTCGGCTGGATGTACTTCGCGATGCTGCTCTCGCTGGCGCTGATCGTGCCCTTCGGCCTCGTCATCTTCAACCTGATCGCCACCCTCGCCGGCGGCACGCTGCGGATGCGCGCCCCGGTGCTGTTCGCGGTCGGCGCGGTCTCGGCGATCTCGGTCGGCCTCGCCGCAGAGCTCTGTCAGTCGCTGGTCGCTGCCGCCTGGCACATCAAAAACACCACCGACTCGACCGCCGCCACCCACTTCGCGCTGATCGGCGGCGCCGTCCTCGGCGGCTTCGCGGCCCTCTACTACTGGTTCCCGAAGATGACCGGGCGGACGATGGGCGAGAACCTCGCCCGCTTCTCCTTCTGGACGATCGCGGTCGGCCTCGTCCTCGGCTTCGTACCGCTCTTCCTCGCCGGCGACGAGAAGGGCCAGGTGGCCGACGCCTACAAGTACTTCAGCGGCACCGGCGTCACCGCCTACAACGTAATCGCGACGATCGGGGTGCTGATCCTCTTCGCCGGCCTGCTGATGACCATCCTCAACGCGATCTTCAGCCGGGTCAACGGCCCCGCCGCGGGCCACGACCCTTGGGGCGGCGACACGCTCGAGTGGTTCGCGCTCTCGCCTCCCGAGCCGCACAACTTCGACGTCCTCCCGGACGTCCGCAGCCCCCGGCCGCTGCGTGACATCCGCGAGGCGATCGGCCATCGCACCCGCCGCTCCGAAGAGGCACGGGCGGCGCGCGAATCCCAGCCGGTAGCCTGAGCCCCGCATGAGCGGTGCCCAGACTGCGACCCTTTCGCGGCGCCCGGCGGTCCCCACGGTTCTCCGCGACTACCTGACGCTGACCAAGCCGAAGGTGCAGTCGCTGCTGCTCTTCACCACGATCACGACGATGTACGTGGCCGGGGACCCCTCCCTGGGCCTCGTCTTCCTCACCTGCCTCGGCGGCGCTCTCTCGGCGGGCGGCGCGGGGGCGATCAACCACGCCGTCGACCGCGACATCGACCGCACGATGGCCCGTACCGCCGACCGCCCCGTTGCTTCAGGTCGCGTCTCCGCCGCCGCCGCGACGGCCTTCGGCCTCAGCCTCGGCGCCGCCTCCTTCGCGGTGCTGGCTCTGAGCGTGAACCCGCTGGCGGCCGCCCTCTCGCTCTCCGGGCTCCTCGGCTACGTCTGCGTCTACACGCTCTGGCTGAAGCGGACGACGCCGCAGAACATCGTCATCGGCGGCGCGGCGGGCGCCGTCCCTCCCCTCGTCGCCTGGGCGGCCGTCACCGGCGGCCTCTCCGGGATGGCCTTCTACATGTTCGCGATCGTCTTCTTCTGGACCCCGCCCCATTTCTGGGCCCTCTCGCTGCTGATGAAGGACGAGTACGCGAAGGCCGGGATCCCGATGCTCCCCGTCGTCCGCGGCGAGGAGGAGACCCGCCGCCAGATCCTCCTCTACACCGTCCTCCTCTACGCCGTCACCCAGCTCCCCTTCTGCGCCGGCGGCCTCGGCGTCGCCTATCTGATCCCCTCGATGCTCCTCGGCGCCGGCTTCATCTACTTCTCCACCCGCCTCTTCCGCAGCCGCAACCGCAGCTGGGCACTGCGCACCTACCTCGTCTCCCTGGCCTACCTGGCCCTGCTGTTCCTCTCGATGGCCATAGCGGCCAACGTCTAACGGCGGCACCGGACCGGCGCATATCGGCGTCCTCGGTCGCTCGCGTGCAGAGCACGCCACGCTCCCTGCGTCCTTGATCTGCTTGGTCCGGCACTCGCCGTCCCGGATTGATAGAACTCTGGCAATGGATCGCGAGACCGCACGCCGGAACATGCGCGCCGGGCTGGTCGCCGGAGGCATCGCCGCCGGGATCTTCGCCCTCTCGTTCGTCGCAGCCTTCCTCTACATCGCCCAGTAGGACATGGCCGAGCACCGAAACGTTCCCGAGCCGGGCGAGATGATCTACACGC
>DASSNA010000300.1:0-6790 GCA_035688445.1 Solirubrobacterales bacterium
GTTGATTGGGCCGGAGAAGCTAGGCGGGAGGCTCGATGGAATTCGCTTCTACAGAGAATCGATATGTGTGACGCAGGTCACACCGCCTAAGCAATAAACTGCGAAGCCCGACGCGAACCGACCTGTGGCAGACGACGCGAACAAAGTAAACGGAGTCGAAGAGGCTCCAAAGCAGGAGCGGGCCAAGCCCGACCCGCCCGGCTACTTCGAGGGCGAGTCGATGACGCGCCGCCGCGCCTTCACGGTCGGCGCCCAGGCGCTGGGCGGCCTCGCCGGCGCCGGCATCATCCTGCCTGCCGTCGGTTTCGCGATCGCCCCGATCTTCCATCGCGGCAAGGAGCGCTGGGAGGCGGTCGGCCCCGTCTCCGAATTCGTCGAAGACACCTACCGCCAGGTCGTCTTCACCGAAACCGAGGGAATCGGCGACGCCGGTAAGACCACCGCCTACGTGCGCAAAAGCTCGAAGGAACTGGGCGAAGAACCGGGCCTCTACGTCGCCGTCTCCAACCGCTGCGCGCACCTTGGCTGCCCGGTCCGCTTCGTCGAGACCGCCGGCAACTTCATCTGCCCTTGCCACGGTGGCGTCTACGACTTCCAGGGCAAGCGCATCGGCGGCCCGCCCGTGCGCCCCCTCGACCAGTTCCAGACCCGCGTCCGCAACGGCCAGGTAGAGCTCGGCCCGCGCTACAGCGTCACCTCGCAGATGGAACCGGTCCGCGCCCGCGATCCCGGCGAGTTCACCGGCGGGATCTGGGAATACCTCTACCCGCCGCGTCCCTCTACCTTCCCGCCGCCCTGATGCCGAAAGTCCGCCTACCCAAGATCCCGGACGCCGTCGTCCCGCCGCCCCTGCGCAAACCGGCCAAGCCCGGCAGCGCCGGCACGCCCAAAGGCCAGGCTCCGTCCGACCTGAAGACCTCGCCGGAGCGCCCGTCCCACGGCGACCGCCTCGTCGGTGTCGCCAAAGAGGCGCCGGTCGACGCCCTCGGCTGGGTCGACCAGCGGCTCGCCGCCAGCGGCTTCCTCACCGGCATGCTCTACCGCAAGGTGCCGAAGGGGACCAACTGGTTCTACACGCTCGGCTCCGCCACCCTCTTCGCCTTCATCGTCCAGGCCGTCACCGGCGTCTTCCTGGCGATGTACTACACGCCCTCGGCGACCCAGGCCTACCACTCGATCGCCCACATCAACAACGACGTCCCGCTCGGCCAGTTCGTGCACGGCATGCACAAGTGGGGATCGAGCGTGATGGTGATCCTGATCTTCCTGCACATGGGCCGCACCTTCTTCTTCGGCGCCTACAAGTACCCGCGCGAGCTCAACTGGGTGATCGGCGTGGTGCTGCTGATCCTGACGATGACGATGGCCTTCACCGGCTATCTGCTGCCGTTCGACCAGCGCTCCTTCTGGGCCTCTGTCGTCGGCATCAACATCAACGGCACCGGCCCGATCGTCGGCCCCTACCTGAGCGACTTCCTACGCGCCGGCCCCGAGCTCGGGGCCACCACGCTCTCCCGCTTCTATGCGATCCACATGCTGCTGGTGCCAGGGGCGATCATCGCCCTGATCGGCGCCCACATGTACTTGGTGGTCAAGCTCGGCACTACCGCTCCCCCGTGGGTGAAAGCTGAGCGGCCGAAAGTCGCCGCGCCGGTGGCCCAGCTGGACGCAGGCGCCGAGGGCAACGGCCGCGTCAACGGCGCCGGCGCCCGCGTCAACGGCGCCCCGGTCGACGGTGAGGGGAACGGAGCGGAGTCGGCATGAAGGCGCGGGACAAGCAGGCCTACCTTGAGGAGTACGAGCTTCTAAAGAAGAAGGGGAAGCCGTTCTTCCCCTACGCGGTGATGAAGGACTCGGTGATGGCCTGCATTGTCGTCGCCGTGATCATCGCGATGTCGCTGATCCTCGGCGCCGAGCAGGGCCCGAAGGCGGACCCGACCACGACCACCTACGTGCCGCGTCCTGAGTGGTACTTCTTCTTCCTCTTCGAGGTCCTGCGCGTAATCAAGCCGCCGGAGCTGGTCCCGATCGCGACGATCGGTATCCCGACCATCTGCATGGTCTTGCTGTTGCTGCTGCCGTTCTACGATCGCAACCCTGAGCGTCGCCCCGATCGTCGCCCGATCGCCACCACCGCCGGCTGCCTAACGATCATCGCGATGGGCTACCTCACTTACCTCGGCGCCACCGGAGGTTCGCCGACCGAGATCGACATGAAGGTCGCGCCCCAATACGAACAAGGCAAGGAGGTCGTCGCCGGCTCCGGCTGCCTTGCCTGCCACAAGCTGGGCGAGAACGGGAACAACGGGCCGGGTCCCGAACTGACCCACATCGGCGCCCGAATCCCGCGGGCTGCGATCATTCGCTCGGTTGAAATCGGGCCGGGCATCATGCCTTCGTTCCGCGAACTGCCGCCGCAGAAGATCGAAGCGCTGGCGGAATTCCTGTCCTCGCTGGACTAGCGCCAGCGCCGGGGGCGGGGCAGGGGAGCCCTGAATCCCATGGACACGATTAACGACAATCGCCAATCGCCGGACTTCGCCGGCCAGGTCAACCGCATGTTTGACCGCGTCGCCGGCCGCTACGACGCGCTCAACTCGCTGATGACGGCTGGCCTGCACCACCGCTGGCGCGAGCGAGCGGCGGCGCGGACCGAGTTGGGGCCAGGCGACTCGGCTCTCGACGTTTGCTGCGGCACTGGCGATTTCGCGCTCGAGCTGTCGAACCTGGTGCAGCCTGGTGGCCGGGTCGTCGGTTGCGATTTCTCCGAGCCAATGCTCGACCTGGCGCGCGAGAAGGCGGCTGAGCGAGGCGCCGAGGGGGTGCGCTTCGAGTGGGCCGATGCGCTTGAGCTGCCCTACGACGGAGAGCGCTTCGACGCCGTCACCGTCGGCTTCGGCGTCCGCAACCTCGCCGACCTAGACCGTGGCCTGCGCGAGATGGCGCGGGTGCTGAAGCCCGGCGGCCGCGCGGTCATCCTCGAGATCACCCAGCCGACCCGACCGCCGCTCTCGCTCTTCTACTCGCTCTGGTTCGACCGGATCGTTCCGCTGCTGGGTGCCTTCTCCAGTAATCCGGAGGCCTACTCCTACCTGCCGGAGTCGGTCCGCAGTTTCCCTGCGCCGCGCGAGCTGGCGGCGAAGATGGACGCGGCCGGCTTCAGGGCGATCCGCTACACGGTGCTAGCCGGCGGGATCATCGCGATCCACAGCGGCACCCGCGCGTGACCCGCCCCTCCTCGGTGCCACCGCCGGTGACGGCGGTCCTTGACGCCTCAAGCCGCTGGCTGCCGGCGCGCCTTGGCGAGGTCGAGGAACTCCTGCGCAAGGCGATCGCTGACCAGGGAGAGCCGCTCGGCGAGGACGCCGCGGCGACGCTGGCCGCCGGCGGCAAGCGGCTGCGGCCGATGCTGGTCCTCCTCTGCGCTGGGCCGGAGGGCTGCGCCGAGGCGGTCCCGGCTGCCGCCGCGATCGAGCTCGTTCACATGGCGACCCTCGTCCACGACGACGTCCTCGACGATGCCCCCTTGCGCCGCGGCCTGCCGACCGTCGCCGCCACCGCCGGTCGCGAGCGCGCGACCGCCACCGGTGACCTGCTCTTCTCGCGCGCCTTTGCCCTCCTCGCCGAGGCCGGCGACGCCCGCTCGGTAGCGCTCCTCGCCGCCGCCTCGGTTGCCCTTGCCCGTGGCGAGCTCGCCCAGCGCCGCGACGCCTTTGACCTCAAAATCGACGAAGAGCGCTACCTCTACCGCTGCCGCCTGAAGACGGGGCGCCTGTTCGAATGCGCCTGCCTGCTCGGCCGCGACGAGGACCAGCTCGGCGAGTTCGGGGCCGAGATCGGCCTCGCCTTCCAGCTGCTCGACGACGTCCTCGACGTCAGCGGACCGCCGGAGCGGACCGGCAAGGCCCGCGGCACCGACCTCCTCGACGGGACGGTGACGCTGCCGCTGATCGAGGCGGCCAAGGCCGACCCCGGTATCCGCGACGCCGACCTACACGGGCTCGACCCGGCCTCGGCCGAGGCACTCTGCGACCGCATCGCCGCTACTGGCGCTCTCGAGCGGGTGCGGGCGAGGGCGCTGGAGCTGGTTGCTGCCGCTAAGCAGGCGCTCGCTGACGCCTCGTTCGAGCCCGAACAGCGCCAGCTCCTGGAGCTGGTCGCCGACGGCGTCGTCCAGCGCTACAGCTGACGCCGCCAGCCCGCCCCAGTTGGGGCGGGCGGCTGACTATTGCTCCTGCTGGGTGGGGCGGATGAGGACCTCGTTGACCGCCATGTGCCGCGGCCGCGTCACTACGTAGGCGATCGCATCGGCGATGTCCTCGGCTCCCAGAATTTCCATGTCCTCGAACCGTTTCTCGATCTGCTCTTTCACCTCGGGCCGGTTGTGGCTTTGCAGCTCGGTCGCGACCGCGCCCGGCTCGACCAGGGCGACGCGGACGTGGCGGCGGGTGACCTCCTGGCGCAGCGACTCGCTGAAGGCGCCGACGCCGTGCTTGGTCGCGTTGTAGACGCCGCTGCCGCGCCGCGCTATTCGGCCCGCGACCGAGGAAATGTTGACCACGTCGGCGACTTCACGCGGGCCTTTCTCAGCCGCCTCGAGCAGGTGTGGGGTCGCTGCATGGGTGGTGTAGAGGAGGCCGAGCAGGTTGACGTGGATCATCCGCTCCCATTCCTCGAGCGGCGCCTCGACGATCGGCCCCAGCAGCATCACCCCGGCGTTGTTGACGAGCACGTCGAGCCGACCCAGCTCCGAGACCGCTTGCGCCACCGCGGCCTCCGCCTGCTCGCGCTCGCTGACGTCGGCCTCAATTGGCAGCGCCGTCCCGCCGGCTCCGGCGATCTCGCCGCCGAGCTTCTCCAGCCGCTCGCCCCGCCGAGCCACTAGCGCCACGGCGGCGCCAGCGTCTGCCAGGGCTCGCGCCGTCGCTTCGCCGATTCCGCTGGAGGCGCCGGTCACCAGCGCCACGGTCCCCTCGAGCTCAGTTGCAGTCACGGGCGGTGTATACCCCCGGCCCGCCGGGGCTACACGCTCCGCATGGCGAAATCGTCGGCGCCGATTAGGTCGTGGGAGAGGGCGGTGATGAAGGAGCTCGCCATCTCGCTCATGTTCGCGTGTTCGAGCGCCCTCAGCTCGTTTGCGAGTTCGTGGGCGGCGAGGTCGAGCTGCTCGTCGAAGACATCGATTTCGACCTCGTTGTGGACGTCATCGGCGGTCCACTCGCACTCCGGGCAGCGTCGCCAGACGCGCCAGCTGGTGCGCTCGCCCTCTTGCTTCCAGCGGGTTGGCTGCACCAAATCGGACCCGCACTCGGGACAGACGTGGAGCGAGCGGTTGATCGTGCGGTTGGACAACTCAGACATGCCGGCATCTTCGATGGCGGAAAGGGTTTCTTGATCCGTAATTCGCCCCATTCCCCTCCCCAAAACCCCGCATTGATAAGGCGAAACCACCGCAAAGGCTGATCCGCTTGCGCAGTCACCCCGTTACCATTGCCGGGATGCCAGGAAACATCGGACTTCCAGAGATCGCGATCGTCCTCATCATCGCCCTGCTGGTCTTCGGCCCGAAGCGCTTGCCGGAGCTCGGCCGCAGCCTTGGCCGCGGTATTCGCGAGTTCAAAGGCTCGATCAGTGGCGAGCACGACCACGAGGACGATGACAAGCCCCAGCCCCAGCTAGCACCCCCCGAGCCGGCGAAGGCGCATGGCGACCCGGCCGAGGCGGAAGTCATCCGCAACAAGCCCAACTGAGGGCCTACGAGGATGGCCCGCCGCGTCAGGGCGGTCTCCCACGAAGATCGCCTCACGGTCGTCGAGCACCTGGACGAGCTGCGGGCGCGACTGATCGTCTGCGTCGTCGTCTTCGGCGTCGCCCTTGCCCTCTGCTTCTGGCAGAACAACCTGCTGCTGGAAATCGCCTCGAAGCCGCTGCCGTCCAACCACGAGCGGCTAATCACCTTCGGCATCACCGAGCCCTTCATCACGACCATGACCGTCGCCGCCTATGGGGCGATCGTGCTCTCGCTGCCGATCGTCCTCTGGCAGCTCTACGCCTACATCCTGCCCGCCTTCAGCACGACCGAGAAGCGGGTCGTGCTGCCGATTCTGCTGCTCTTCCCGATCCTCTTCGCGGCTGGCATCGCCTTCGCCTATTTCGTGGTGATGCCGGCGGCGGTGCACTTCCTACTCAACTTCAACGACACCCAGTTCAACGTCCAGGTCCGTGCCCGCGACTACTACAGCTTCTTCTCGATGACGATGATCGCCTGTGGCCTGATCTTCCAGCTGCCGCTGGCGATCATCGCCGTCACCCGGCTCGGGATCGTCCGCGTCGAGCAGCTGAGCGAAAATCGCCGCTACGCCTATCTGGTGATCGCGATCGTCGCCGCGGCGCTGCCTGGGGTGGACCCGGTCTCGATGCTGATTGAGATGGTTCCGCTGCTTGTTCTGTATGAGTTGAGTATCTTGCTTGCTAGGGCCTTTGGCCGGCCCGCAGAGAGCAGAGGGATCGCAACCCCCTCACCACAGGAGTAGGGAGAGAGATGGCTTCAGGCGGCAAGGAAAACAGGATGGTCTTCGACATCCGCGGGCGGCGCAGAAACGTCGTCAAAGTCGTCTACGCGCTCCTCGCCGTGCTGATAGGGCTCAGCCTCTTCCTCGTCGTCGGTGGCCTCAACATCTCCGAACTCTTCAACGGCAGCGCCACCGTCGAAGCGGGGAAGGAATTCGAAGCGACCGCGGCGCGGCTGGAACGGGAACTGAAAAAAGAACCCGAAGAACCGAAGAAACTT
>DASSNA010000304.1:0-4539 GCA_035688445.1 Solirubrobacterales bacterium
GTTGATTCCGAGGTTTTCGCAAGGAGCACTGACCGCCGCGGTACGGCCCAGGGGTCGCTGGACGGTTGTGGCGCTGCTTGCTTGCTCGCTGCTACTCCTCGTCAGCTTGGCCAAGAGCAGTGACGCCGCTCCGAAGCCACCCAAGGTCACCGTCACCCTCGGTCACACCGCCAGCGAACCTGACCCTTCCTGCCCCAACCTGCCCTGTCAGGCGATCGGCAGCGTTACCGGCTTCCAGGTCGACAACGGCCAGACGCGGCTGCCGTTCCTCGTTCCCCACGACGGCACGATCAAGCACTGGAGCCTGACGCTGGCTCAACCGACCAATAGCCAGCGCTCCTTCTTCAACGGCTTCTTCGGCACGCCGCCGGAGGCACGCCTGGCGATCCTCCACCGCGTGCCCGGCACCAACCCGCCCCGTTACACCCTGCGGCGCCAGGGCTCGATCAAGGTGCTCTCGCCCTACCTCGGGCAGACGGTGGAATTCGGCTCCAACCTCAAGGTCGAAAAGGGCGACATTGTCGGCCTTACCGTCCCTACCTGGGCACCCGCCTTCGCGCAAGAACTGGCCACCAACAACGTCTGGCGTGCCAGCCGCGAAGAAGGCGCCTGCAAAAACGCCACCGACATCCGCCAAGGCGAGCCCCAGCAGCAAGTCGGCAGCCGCGCAACCTACGGTTGCAAATACACCACGGCGCGACTGCTCTATACCGCCACCCTGGTCGAGGGCCGTTAGACCCTCGACCTACTCTCGTCCTAGGCTGCGGCGGAGGGGAGCACCCGCGGACCGGCCTGGTCCTGCGGTAGAGCCGCTGCGCCTGCGATCAGGCTCTGGAACTCGTTCAGCGCCAGGTGCGCGACCGCCTCGAGGATCTCCTCATCAGTCCAGCCGATCTCACGCGCCTCCTCGTGGAGGTGGAGCGGGGGAGAGCCGTCAGCTTCCAGCGCTGCCTTCAGATAGGTCAACAGTGCCTCCTCCTTGGGGTCGGCGGAGGTGAAGCTACGCGCCCGGGAGACCTCGTCGAGGCCGAGACCGGCGCGGCGGGCTGATTTTGCGTGCTGGGCGATGCTGTAGTTGTCCTCGCGGTACTCGGCGACTGCCAGCGCGATCCGCTCTCTGGTCGCTTGCGGCAGGACTCCGCCGCGCAGCTCCGAGCGCATCCGCGTGTATGCGCGCAAGACGGCCGGCGCCCCGGCGAGCACGCCAACGAACTTCGTCACGGCGCCACCGGCGGCCTGAATGCTCTTGATTAGCGGCGCGCTCTCGTCAGGCGCCGTCAGCTCGTCGTGGATTTGAAATCTGCTTACTGCGGTTTTTACCGTCACTTCGCTTCTCGCTTCTGGCTCTGTCCCTTGGGGCGGCATTCCGCTTCACAGAGCCTTGACGTGGCCTTTACTTTACTTTTAGCCGCTTACTTACTTGACGTAAGTTATACCTGGTTGCTCGGACATCTTCAAGTCGATTTCCGAGCAGTTTCTCTACCCGTAATACGGCTTTCCGCACCTGCTCGGTTCATTGGCCTATCGTTGCGCCCTTCGTAAGAGCCAAGGAGGCAACGAGGCATGCCAGAGCAACCCCGCAGCGCCGCTGACGTCATCGAGCTGGTTAAGGAGCACGAAGTTCGCTTCATCCGCCTCTGGTTCACCGACGTCCTCGGCCAGCTGAAGAGCTTCTCGGTCAACGCCTCCGAGCTCGAGGACGCCTTCGAAGGCGGGATGGGCTTCGACGGCTCTTCGATCACCGGCTTCAACCCGATCGAGGAGTCGGACATGCTGGCGGTGCCAGACCCGACGACCTTCGCGCTGATCCCCTGGCGCCCGGAGGAGGACGCTGTCGCCCGCATGTTCTGCGACATCCACGTCCCCGGCGGCGGCCCCTACGAGGGTGACCCGCGCTGGATCATGCAGCGGGCGCTGAAACGGGCGGCAGAGATGGGCTTCGAGGCCTACAACATCGGCCCCGAGCTGGAGTACTTCTACTTCCGCTCGGCGAAGCCGGCGAGCGGCATCCCCGAGGTGCTCGACGAGGGCGGTTACTTCGACCTGACCACGCTCGACGCCGGCTCCGACCTGCGGCGGGAGACGGTGCTGGCGCTGGAGAAGCTGGGGATTCACGTCGAGTACACCCACCACGAGGTCGGCCCTTCCCAGCACGAGGTCGACATGCGCTACAAGAACGCGCTCGAGATGGCCGACGACTGCATGACCTACCGCATCGTCGTCAAGGAGTACGCGCTCAAATACGGCTTCCACGCGACCTTCATGCCGAAGCCGCTGTTCGGCGAGAACGGCTCCGGGATGCACGTCCACCAGTCGCTCAGCCGCGACGGCAAAAACGCCTTCTACGACGCCGACGATCCCTACTACCTCTCGCCGGTGGCGAAGTCGTTCATCGCCGGCCAGCTCAAGCACGCGCGCGAGATCTCCCCGCTCTTCGCCCAGTGGGTCAACTCCTACAAGCGGCTGGTGCCCGGCTATGAGGCGCCGGTCTACCTGGCCTGGTCGCGCCGCAACCGCTCGGCGCTGATCCGAGTGCCGCTTTACCACCCCGGCAAGGAGAGCGCGACCCGCGCCGAGCTGCGCTGTCCCGACCCCGCCGCCAATCCCTACCTCTGCTTCGCCGGGATGTTGCAGGCAGGGCTGGAAGGGATCGAGAAGGGCTACGAGCTGCCCGAGCCGATGGAGCAGAACCTCTACCACCTCTCCCAGGAGGAGCTGGCCCAGCAGGGGATCGAGCAGTTGCCCTCAACCCTGGGCGAGGCGATCGAGATCGCCGCCGAGTCGGAGCTGGTCCTGCGCACCCTCGGCGAGCACACCTTCCGTCGCTTCGTCGAGATCAAGCGCCAGGAATGGGACGACTACCGGGTGCAAGTCACGCCGTTCGAGATCGAAAACTTCCTACCGATTCTCTGAGCGAGTGGTGAGTTAGGCCGCCTATGGCCGGCTCAACTCACCACGCAGGGTGGCGGGGTCGGTGACGGGGAGGTGGCAGGTGAAGTTTTCGCAGACGTAGGCGGCCGGTTTTTCGTCGACGCTGGTGCGGCCGGTCAGCAAGGGCGGCTGCTCGCTGCCCTCGGGGCCGCCGGCTAGGACTAGGTGCGGTCGCACGTCCTCGCGCACCACTGCGGCGAGCTCGCTCAGGCCGTTGCCCACCAACGCGACCTCGCGGCTGGGGGAGAGGTGGAAGTCGAGCGCGCGCAGCATGTGGGCGAAAGCGTCGGGGTGTTCGACGGCAGGTTTGCCGAAGAGGCCGAAGACGCCCTCGGCCGCTTCCTCGTAGCGGCGCTCGCCAGTGAGCGCGGCGAGGCGCAACATGCCCATTGCGGCTGAGCTGTTGCCGGAGGGGATCGGGTGGTCGCCGACCTCCTTGCGGCGCGCGATCAGCTCCTCGTGGTCGGCCGAGGTCGAGTAGAAGCCGCCGCGCTCGGGGTCGCCGAAGCGCTCGATCGTGAGGTCGGCAAGCGCTTGCGCCTCCGTGAACCAGCGCGCTTCGAAGCTCGCTTCGTAGAGGGTCAGCAGCGCCTCGAGCAGGAAGGCGTGGTCCTCGAGATAGGCGTTGAGGTGGGCGCGGCCGTCCTTGAAGGTGCGCAGGAGGTTGCCGTCGGGGCCGCGCATCTCGCCGAGCACGAACTCAGCGCCGGCGCGGGCGGCGTCGAGGTAGTCGTCCCGTCCCAGCACCGCGCCGGCGTCGGCCAGCGCCGCGATCGCCAGCGCGTTCCAGGAGGCGAGGCGCTTGTCGTCGAGTCCCGGCCAGACCCGCTGCGCCCGCGCCTCGAGTAAGGCCCGTCGCGCCTCCGCCAGCCCCTCCGGCTCGGGCGCCTCGGCACCGCCGGCGAGGTGCAGCACGTTCGCCCCCTCGAAGCTCCCCTCCTCCGTAACCCCCCAGAACTGCATCAAATTTCCGGTCCAGGAGGCAGGAAATTTGATGCAGTTCGGGTTGTTGGCCAGGGCTTCGCGGAGCTGGGTGGGGGTCCAGACGTAGAACTTGCCCTCCTCGCCCTCGGAGTCGGCGTCTAGGGCGGAGTAGAAGCCGCCCTCGGGGCCGCGCATCTCGCGCAGCATCCAGTCCAGCGTCTCCTCGCAGATGCGCCGGTAGCGCTGGTGGCCCAGCCGTTGCCAGCCGTGCAGGTAGGCGCGCGCCAGTAGGGCGTTGTCGTAGAGCATCTTCTCGAAGTGGGGGACGAGCCAGATCGCGTCGACCGAGTAGCGGGCGAAGCCGCCGCCGAGCTGGTCGTAGATGCCGCCGGCCAGCATCGCGTCGAGCGTCTCCTTGACCACCTCCGGCTCGTCGCGGGCGAGTAGCAGCTCCAGTGAGGAGGCGGGCGGGAACTTCGGGGCGCCGCCGAAGCCACCGTGCTCGCGGTCGGCCACCGCCAGCAGCCGCTGCACCGCCTCTTCGAGCGCAGCCTTCCCGGGCAGGTCGCTGCGGGGCTCGACTTCGCCGATTGCGGCGAGCCGGGCGCGCGTCGCCGGTGCTCGCTCGCGGATTTCCTCACGTTGGGTCTCGAAGGCGTGAACGACGGCTTCCATCACCATCTG
>DASSNA010000307.1:0-2397 GCA_035688445.1 Solirubrobacterales bacterium
GTTGATGCTCTCCTTGAACTCGTCCATGCGCCCGTCGGACCAGTGTTCGCTCGTCATCACGACCATGATCCTAGCGTAATGTTTCGTCTGTAACGAAACAAGGCGCTACTGCAAATTTTTGAAGGCGTCTCTGTGCCGAAATGCCGACTTAGAGGCCGTAGCGCCAGCGCATCCAGCCCTTTCGCACGGCAAGGGCGAGGGCGAAGAGGACGCAGCCGGCCAGGAGGCCGAGGAGGATCGCGCCCGCGGTGCTGCTGCTGGATTCGTCGGTACTTTCGGAGGCGGGCTGCCCGGTCACGTCGGGTTCCGGTTCGGCGAGGTCAGGGACACCGGCGGACCCCTCCGGGATGCTTTTCCCGGCGGATCCGCTCGGTGGTTTCGCCTCCGATGCGCCGTTGCCGGACGGCGTTGAGCTTCCCGGGGAGGCCGCCCCTGCGCCAGAAGCCCCAGAGGCCTGGTCGAACTTTTCGAGCAGTTCCCTCGCCGACTGGCTGTCGGCAGGCGGGGCGGTAGAGGGTGACACACCGCCGGTGTCGAGCGGGGCGGGACTGGGATGGGATGGGGCGGCGGGTTTTGGCTGAGGCGCCCGCGGCGGCGCGGCGATCGGCAGGAAGTGGCCGGTGAGCGGGACGAGGACGTCGGCGGTAACCCAGACCGGTGAGGCTTCCTGGCCCGGTGCCTGGAGGAAGTGGCCGTCGTCGGCCTGCAGGTCCCGCATGTAGGTCAGAGGGCTCTTGCCGGAGCCGAAGGTGGTCGGATCCTTGCCGGCGGCGAAAAGTCCCTCAGTTGCCCAGGCCGTCGCCTGCGCGTTAGCCGAGAGGTTGTTGCCGGGTGCGAAGCCGCCGTTGGGGCGCTTTGCGTCCCGCAGATAGCCGAGCGCGCGGTCGCTCGCATCGGAGCCCGGCGTCAGCACCTGCAGGACCGCGCCGGTGATCTCGGGGGTGCTGGCGCCGCCGGGCTCGTTGCCCCAACCGCCATCCTTGCCCTGCACCTTGCGTAGCCAGGCGACAGTCCCGGCGGTCGAGTCGCCCGCTTCGGCCCCCCGCAGCGCCAGCACCGCGTAGGCGCTGGTCGCCGGCCAGCCCTGGTAGGAGCCGTCCTTGCGTCGCTGCGAGAGCAGCCGTTGAATGAGGTCTTCGCCGGCGAAGCTGCGTGGGTCGATCCCCGTGGCCTCGAGCGAGAGGATCGTGCGGGCGATATCGCCGGCGTCCTTGATTTCGTCCGCGTGGGAGCGGAGAAAGTCGACCGGCGTCTTGCCGTCCTTGCTGACGTCGAGCGGGTTATGGCCGGTAGCGGCGAGGGCCAGCATCGCCCAGGAGGTAATTTCGACACCGGGCTCGCGGTTCGCGTCGGCGGCGAAGCCGCCGCTCGGTCGCTGCTGGGCCTGCAGCCAGCCCGCCGCGCTCTCGACCGAGAAGGCGGCGTGGGCGCTGCTCGGTGCGAGGGCGATCGCCAGCAACGCCAGGATCAGCGCCGCCACCCCGCCGCTGCGTAGGGCGCCGCCGAGGCCGGCGCGAGACGGATCGGGTGCCTTGGTCCCTTCCCCTCGCCGCCATTCGAACCGCTCGCGGAAGCGGACCAGCATTCGCACCATCGCCGGCCCGGCGACCAGCGCGAAGACGACGTTGCCGGTGAAGTGGGCGACTTCGAAGGGCATCGCGCGCCCCTCGAAGAGCCAGAACTCTTTCCACGAAAGCTCTCCCCCGGCGGTCGCCATGGTTGAAAAGTTCATCAGAGCGCCGAAGAAAATGGCTGCAAACCCGCAAACGGCGGCCAGAGTGAAGCGATTCGCGCGGCGCGTGCCCCGCGCCAGCAGGGTTCCCAACACGCCGCAAAGCCCCCAGGCCGCCATCTGCCATGGCGTCCACGGGCCCTGTCCGAACCAGAAGTTGGAGCCGAGGGCGGTGAGCGCGCCGACCGCAAATCCGGGCGCGCCGCCGAGTGCGTAACCGGCGAAGACGATGATGTCGGTCGTCGGCTTGACGTTGGGGAAGGCCGCGAAGGCGATGCGGCCGGCGATCGCCAGCGCCGCCAGCGCGGCGACCAGGGCGACGACCTGCGACGGCGGCCGCGAGCGCTCGTACCAGGCGAAGCCGGCAAGCAGGACGACGGCGAGGATGAGGAAGCTGGTCGCCTCCCAGCTCACGATCCCTCCCCCCTCAGCGCCTCGGCTCCCTGCTCAGGGGTGACGACACCCGGCAGATCGAGCACGCGCGCCACCTCGGTGGCGAAGTACCAGCCGCCGGAGAGGATCTCCGCCATCGGCCCGTCGGCGATAACGACGCCGTCGCCGAGGAGGACGACCCGCTCAGCGAACTCGGAGGCGAACTCGACGTCATGGGTGGCGACGACGACGGCCGCGCCTGTCGACTTTGTTTCCTCATGGGTAACAAAAGC
>DASSNA010000326.1:0-2483 GCA_035688445.1 Solirubrobacterales bacterium
TGGCAGGAGTCGAGGCAGAGGCCGAGGCGCTGGTCGTCACCGGCGCCGTCGATCAGGGCGGCGATCTGGTCGAAGTCGCGGGCCAGGAGGCCTTTGTGACCGGCGGTCTGCTCGATCAGCAGCGGGCAGGAGTCCGTCTCCTTCAGCGCCTCGGCGATCACCTTCGAGGCTCGTTTCAGCGACGGTTTCAGCGGGTCGCTCTTCTGCGATCCGGGGTGCAGGACGACTCCCCGAGCGCCGATCGCGTCGCCGATCCGCAGCGCGTGGGTGAGCGAGGTAAGTGACTTCTTCCGCAGGTCTTTGTCTTTGGTCGCGCAGTTGATCAGGTAGACGGCGTGGATGATCACCGCTTCCACCTTGGAGCCCTCCATCGCCTCGCGGAAGGCGGCGAAGTCCTCCTTGCCGAAGTTCGTCGGCCGCCACATGCGCGGGCTCTGGTTGAAGATCTGGATAGATTCGCAACCGCGTTCCTCGCCGCGCTCGATCGCGTTGGCGAGTCCGCCGGCAGTGGAAACGTGCGCTCCTACGAACATGAAAAGCGATAACTCCCGTCTCAGATTTGCTCCCTCGCCGACCGGTGCGCTGCACATCGGCGGAGCGAGGACGGCACTCTACAACTGGCTCGCGGCCCGCCACGACGGCGGCGAGCTGGTGCTGCGGATCGAGGACACCGACCGCGAGCGCTCGACCCAGGAGAACTGGGACCAGATCATCGACGCGCTCGAGTGGCTGGAGCTCGACTGGGACGTCGGGCCGATCTCGCAGGCAGGCCGGGCGGACCGTCACGCCGAGGCGCTGCAGCAGCTGCTCGACTCCGGCCACGCCTACCGCGACCACGCGACCGGCAAGGAGGTCGAGGCTTGGAAGGCAGAGCACGGCACCGGCCGCGGTTACCGTGGTACGCCCACCGACGACCCGACCGCCGCAATCCGCCTCCGGGTCCCCGGCGAAGGCGCGACCATCGTCCACGACCTGATCCGCGGCGAGGTCTCCTTTCCCAACGCCAGCTACGACGACTTCGTCATCGCCCGCGCGGACGGCTCGGTCCTCTACAACTTCGCGGTAGCCGTCGACGACGCCGAGATGGGCGTCACCGAGGTGGTCCGCGGCGACGACCATCTCTCCAACACCCCGAAGCAGCTCCTGGTCTTGGAGGCGCTCGGCTTCGAGGCGCCCCGCTACGCCCATCTGCCGCTCCTCCACGGCCCCGACGGCAAGAAGCTCTCCAAGCGCCACGGCGCCGCTTCGGTGCAGGAGCTGCGCGACGCCGGGTACCTGCCCGCCGCGGTCCGCAACTACTTAGCGCTGCTCGGCTGGGGATCCGACGACGACACGACGATCATGCCGACCGAGGAGCTGGTTCGCCGCTTCCGGGTCGCGGACGTCGGCAAATCGGCGGCGATCTTCGACGAGAAGAAGCTGCGCTGGCTGAATGGCCGCTTCATGCGCGAGATGCCCCTCGACGAGTACGTGGCGGCGGTAGCCCGCCACCTCGGCCGCGAGCCCGATCCGCAGCTGCAAGCCGCCTGCGCGATCGCACAGGAGAAAGCGCAGACGCTGGAGGAGGTCTGGCCGCTGATCCGCTTCCTCTTCGAGGAGCCGGTCGAGGACGAGAAGGCTTGGAACAAGGTGATGAAAGAGGGGAGTGGCGAGATCCTTGCCGCCGCCGCTGACGCGATCGCCGGCGCTGACCCCTTCGAGCCCGAGCCCATTGAGGCGGCGCTGGCGCCTCTGCTGGAGCGATTCGACCTCAAGCCGGGCAGGCTCTATCAGCCGATCCGCGTGGCGATAACCGGCACCTCGATCTCGCCGGGCATCTTCGAGTCCCTCGCGGCTCTCGGCAAGGAGCGGGCGCTGGAGCGGATCCGCACCGTCGCCGGGCGCCTCGCCGCCGCTTAGCCGCCGCCGGAAGATCCCCATTTTTGGGTTGGAAAGGTTCTCCGGGCTAAACCTGCGGACGATTGCTGCCGATGTGTTGTGCCAATGAGCGTCACCACCGCGCAGAGCAACGGCAAGGTGCCCCTGCACGAGAGCGCCAAAGCCGGATCCCGTACCCCGGCCGCGCCCGGCAGCCGCCTGGCAGAGGCCTTCGAGGCCGTCGAGCGATTTCCGGTCCTGATCGAGTCGCGGGACCGCGTGATCACCGCCGCGACCGCAGAGACGGCGCGCAGCGGCGACATCATCGAAGCGGTGGAGAGTGACGTCGCCCTGGCGATCTCGGTCCTGCGTCAGGCCAACCGCGGCGGCCTCCACGGCGGCAGCGGTGTCGCCGGAATCCCAGCCGCCGTCGAGGCGCTGAAGCCGGCCGGCGTGCTGGCAATCGCCGGTACCGCACCGAGCTTCGATTTCTTCGAGCCGAGCAGCGGCTGGGACCTGAAGCCCGAGCGCTTCCGCGTCCACGCCCTCGCGACCCAGCGGGCCGCCGACCGGATCGGCCGCGTCGTCGGCTGGGTGGAACGCGACGAGCTGGCGGTGGCAGCGCT
>DASSNA010000333.1:0-10802 GCA_035688445.1 Solirubrobacterales bacterium
CCGCTCGAATCTTCGCCGTCTTGGCGTTGGTCGTGGCCGTCATCGTGATCGTCGTCGTGGCCTCCTCGGCGGTCAACGACAGCTCTTCCAGCGGCCATCACCACTCCAGCCACCACAGCCACAAGGAAGCCAAACACCCCCGCACCCAGGCGAAGACCTACACGGTCAAGACCGGCGACACGCTGATCGCGATCGCCCACAAGACCGGCGTCCCGGTGGCCGAAATCATGGCGCTGAACCCGGAAGTCGATCCCCAGATCCTGACCGCCGGCGAAACGCTGAAGCTGAAGTGAGCGTCCGGCGCCACGGCGCCGTGCTCCTGCTCGCGCTCCTCGCCTCTCTGCTGCTGCCCAGCCTCGCTGGCGCGGCGCCGCAGGACCGGCCGCCGCAGCTGGAAGCTCGCTCCTGGGGGGTGATCGACGCCCGCACCGGCGACGTTCTCGCCTCGCATGCGCTCGAGCGGCCGCTGCCGATTGCCAGCACGACCAAGCTGATGACCGCCTACGTGGCGATGAAAGACCTGCCGCTCGACAAGATTGTCCGCGCCCAGCCCTATGCACCCGAATATGGCGAGTCGCTGATGGGGCTACGGGCGGGACAGCGGATCAGCGTCCGCGACCTCCTCTACGGCCTGATCCTGCGCAGCGGCAACGACGCCGCCCACACCCTGGCGATCGACGCCGCCGGCTCAGAACAGCGCTTCGTCGGCCAGATGAATCGCTATGCAGCCGCCCTCGGCCTCTCCCACACCCACTACGCCAACCCGGTCGGGCTCGACCAGAAAGGCAACTACTCCTGCGCGGCCGACCTGATGACCCTGACCCAGCACCTGCTGCGCGAGCCGGCCTTCGCCAAGATCGCCGATTCCCGCAGCGCCGTCCTGCGCAGCGTCCACCCCCAGCGTCGGATCGAGTCGATCAACGAACTGCTGGAGATGGCGCCGTGGGTGACCGGGGTGAAGACGGGCCACACCTTCGGCGCCCTCTACGTGCTGGTCGGCTCGGGCCGTAAGCGCGGCGTCAGCCTGGTCTCGGCCGTGGTCGGCACCTGGACCGACGAAGAACGCTTCGACGACAGCCTCGAGCTACTCGAATGGGGCTTCTCGCAGTACCGGCGCAAGCTGCCGATCCACGCCGGGCAGGACCTGGCCGACCCGGAGATCCGCTACTCCGGCGGCACCCTGCCGCTGCGGGCGGAAACTGCGCTCTCGGTGGGAATCCGCCGTGGCCAGAACCTCGACGTCAAAGTGAGGGCACCACGCGAGGTGGAGGGTCCGCTGCACCGCGGGGTGAGGCTCGGTCGGGCGACCGTCTTCGTTGGCGGCCGCGAAGCCGGCAGCGTCCCCCTCCTGGCCGCTCGTGCCGTGCCGAAGGCAAGCGCTTTCGACCGCGCCCGTGCCTTCGTCGCTGACAACTCGATCCCTATCGCGGTGGCGGCGTTCGTGATACTCATGATCGCGGCCATCCTGCTGTTTTGGGTGCGCCGGAGAAACCAGCTGAGGAGTGAAACCAGGTGAGGGCGCGGTGATCCTGACGGTGACCTTGAACGCGGCGATCGACCGCACCGTCGCCGTGCCCAACTTCCGCCTCGGGCGCCGCCACCGCGCGGTCGAGAGCCGCACCGTCGCCGGCGGCAAGGGCGTCAACGTCGCCCGTGCTCTCACCCTGCTGGGGCGGCCGGTGATCGCCAGCGGCTTCGTCGGCGGCCCGACCGGGACCCGCGTGCTCGAACAGCTGCACGAAGAATCGGTCCTCACCGACTTCATCCCGATTGCCGCCGAGACTCGGATCAACCTGGCGGTGATCGACCCGACCTCGGGCGAGCAGTCCGAGATCAACGAGCGCGGTCCCGCCGTCAGCCCCGAGGAGGTGAAGCGGCTCTTCGACCGAATCGGCTACCTGGCAAGCGGGGCGAGGCTGTGCGTGCTGGCCGGCTCGGTGCCGCCGGGAGCTGGCGACGATCTTTACGCGCGGCTGATCGCCGACCTCGGCCGCCGCGGCATCCCGGTTGTGCTCGACGCCGAGGGCGAGGCGATGCTGGAGGGCATTCGCGCCGGCGCCTCGATGGTCACCCCCAACGAGCGCGAGGCCGAGGAGCTGGTCGGGCAGGAGTTCGCCGACCGCACCGACCTCTCCCAGGGTCTGCTGGAGCTGGTCCGCCTGGGCGCGGGGGAGGCGGCGATCACCCGCCCCGACGGCTGCGTCGCCACGGTCGGCGAGGGCAGCTCACGGCGGCTGCTGGAGGTCCACACCGAGTCGCTTGATCCGGTCTCGACGGTCGGTTCGGGTGATGCCTTCCTCGCCGGCTACGTTGCCGCTCGCTACGACGGCCGCTCGCCAGAGGACTGCCTTGCCTACGGCGTCGCCTGTGGGGCGGAGTCGACCCAGCACTTCGGCGCTGGCACTGTCGACCGCAATCAGGTGGAGAGACTGCTCGGCGAGGTCTCCGTCCACGACTTGGAGGTCCCCGCCGAAGTGTAGGCTGACTGTTTCAACGCCAGCAGCCTTGGAGGACTAACTTGGAAATCGAAATCGGTCGCGGCAAGAAGGGCCGCCGCGCTTACGGATTCGACGACATCGCGATCGTTCCTTCCCGCCGGACGCGGGATCCCGACGACATCGACATCAGCTGGACCCTCGGTCCCTACCGCTTTGAACTGCCGCTCGTTGCCTCGGCGATGGATGGGGTGGTGAGCCCGGAGACGGCGGTGCTTGTCAACGAGCTCGGCGGCCTTGGGGTGCTCAACCTGGAGGGGATCTGGTCCCGCTTTGAGAACGCCGAGGAAAAACTAGAGGCAATCGCCGCCGCGCCCAAGCACGAGGCGACGCGGCTGATGCAGCAGATCTACACCGAGCCGGTGAAGCCGGAGCTGATCGCCAAGCGGGTGGAGGAAATCAAGGCCCGCGGCGCGGTTGCTTGCGGCTCGCTGACGCCCCAGAAAGTGCGCGAGTACTACGAGGTGGCGGTCGAGGCAGGCATCGACATTCTCGTCATCCAGGGAACGGTGATCTCGGCCGAGCACGTCTCGACCACGGTCGAGCCGCTGAACCTGAAGGAGTTCATCGCCGAGGTGCCGGTACCGACCGTGGTCGGCGGCTGTGCTTCCTACTCGACCGGACTGCACCTGATGCGGACCGGCGCGGTCGGCGTCCTCGTCGGGGTCGGTCCCGGCGCCGCCTGCACCACTCGCGGCGTGCTCGGGATCGGCGTCCCGCAGGCGACCGCGATCGCCGACGTCGCGGCGGCCCGCGCCCAGCACATGCTGGAGACCGGTGAGTACGTCAACGTGATCGCCGACGGCGGCATGCGCACCGGCGGCGACGTCTCCAAGGCGATTGCCTGCGGCGCCGACTCGGTGATGATCGGCTCGCCGCTGGCACGAGCCAAGGAGGCTCCCGGACGCGGCTTCCACTGGGGGATGGCGACCTTCCACCCCTCGCTGCCGCGCGGCACCCGCGTCTCGACTAAGCAGGATGGGACGTTGGAGGAGATCCTCCTCGGGCCGGCCAAGGAGAACGACGGCACCTTCAACCTGATGGGGGCGCTGAAAACCTCGATGGCCACCTGTGGCTACGAGGACATCCGCTCCTTCCAGCGGGCCGAGGTGATGGTCGCTCCTGCGCTGATGAGCGAGGGCAAGAAGCTCCAGAACGAGCAGTCCGTGGGGATGGGCTCGAACGGCCGCGCTGCGGTTTCGACTGGAGTAGCCGTATCGGATGACTGAGCAGCTCGCACCCGTCCCGGCAACGCCCGCGGACGACGTGCGGGCTGTGGAGGAGGTGCTGGTCCTCGACTTCGGGGGCCAGTACTCCCAGCTGATCGCCAGGCGGATCCGCGAATGCGGCGTGTTCGCCGAGCTGCTGCCGGCAACCACGCCGGTGGAGAAGCTGCGGGAGCGCAAGCCGAAGGCGCTGGTCCTCTCTGGCGGGCCGGCCTCGGTCTATGAGCCGGGGGCGCCGGAGTTCCCGACTCAGCTGCTCGACCTCGAGGTGCCGATGCTGGGCATCTGTTACGGGATGCAGGCGATGGTGCTCGCCCTCGGCGGCCGGGTCGAGACGGCCGAGACGGGCGAGTTCGGCCGCACCGACCTCATCCTCCGCGAAGGGGGCGGTCGGCTCCTCGGCGGCCTGCCGGAGGAGCAGAGCTGCTGGATGAGCCACCGCGACGCCGTCTTCGAGGCGCCGGAGGGCTTCACCGCCCTGGCCTCGAGCCCAAGCTCGCCGGTAGCCGCCTGCGAGCTCCCCGATCGCGGCCTCTACGGGATCCAGTTCCACCCCGAGGTCGTCCACACCCCTTACGGCACCGAGATCCTTACCCGCTTCCTGCGCGACGTCGCCGGCTGCACCGAGCAGTGGTCGCCGCAGTCGGTAATCGCCGAACAGGTGGAGAAGATCCGCGCCCAGGTCGGTGAGGGAAAGGTGATCTGCGGCCTCTCCGGCGGCGTCGACTCCTCGGTCGCTGCGCTGCTCGTCCACAAGGCGGTGGGCGACAAGCTCACCTGCGTCTTCGTCGACCACGGCCTGATGCGGATGAACGAGGCCGAGCAGGTGGTCGAGGCCTTCGGCCAGTTCGGGATCCCGCTGATTCACGTCGATGCCGAGGAGCGCTTCCTCGCCAAGCTCGCCGGGGTCGATGACCCTGAGACCAAGCGCAAGATCATCGGCGCTGAGTTCATCCGCGTCTTCGAGGAGGAGGCGGCAAAGCTCGAGGACGTCAGCTATCTGGTCCAGGGAACCCTCTACTCGGACGTGATCGAGTCCGGTGGCTCCGACCACGCGGCGACGATCAAGTCCCACCACAACGTCGGCGGCCTCCCCGAGGACCTCGAATTCGAGCTGGTCGAGCCGCTGCGGATGCTGTTCAAGGACGAGGTACGGGCGGTTGGGGCCGAGCTGGGGCTGCCGGAGCGGATGGTCTGGCGGCAGCCGTTCCCCGGGCCCGGGCTGGCGATCCGCATCGTCGGCGGCGAGGTCAACAAAGAGCGGCTCGACATCCTCCGCGCCGCCGACGCGATCCTGCAGGAGGAGATCCGCGCCGCCGAGCTCTACCGCCAACTCTGGCAGTCCTTCTGCGTGCTCCCGGTCGTCCGCTCGGTTGGGGTTCAGGGCGACGGGCGCACCTACGCCTACCCGATCGTGATCCGCGCCGTCACCTCCGATGACGCGATGACTGCCGACTGGGCACGGCTTCCCTACGACCTGCTGGAGCGCGTCTCCAACCGCATCATCAACGAGATCCGCGACGTCAACCGCGTCGCGCTAGACATCTCCTCCAAGCCCCCGGCAACGATCGAGTGGGAGTAGTTCCCTTCTAGCCGGCTTCCACCGAGGACGCGGTCTCAAAGCAGGCGAGTCCGGTCACGATCGAGATGGCGTTTTTGCCGCCGCTCTCGGTGAGGCGGTCTTGACTGCGCAGATGGGAGGCCAGGATTAAATTAGTCGCCTCTTCCAAGATCGCGACCACCTCCTCCCAACCTTCCTGATCGAGGAGCAGCGGCATCCAGCGGAAGACCGTGTCGTCGCGGCCGTCGAGGGTGCCCGCTTCCAGCGCCGCGACCGCCTTGTCGAGGAACGTTTTCAGAGTTGCCGCTGAGACCCCGCCGCGCACCGATCTCGGCACGTTGCGCCAACTGGGAGCTCCCACAAACGCTCCCGGGGTCGCCTTGTAGAAATGCTCGGTGGCTCCGCGCCGCTGTGCCGTTTCGACTAGGTCGAGACAGCCGCAGCGATCGAGCGCCCGGGTGTGGTAGGCGACATCGCTGAGCTCGCTACCGAGCTCCGTAGCGAGCAGGTTTGGACTGGCGACGCGGTCAGTGAGGATTTCGAGGATTTGAATACGGAGAGGGTGGGCCAGCGCCCTGACGAGGCGCTGGTCGATTGCTTCGGGTCGTTGCTTGTTCATGACTGGCTCCTTTGAACCGGCCGTGGGTTGTTCCCTGACCGATGGAGATACGAGAGTGTTCGTCACCTCACTCAATACGTATAAACCATTCAGTCGTATCAATCCAGAACACTGGATTACGGGGAACGACTCGCTTAGCAGGGAAAGGAGCTAAATCAGCTGTAGCGATCCCACTTTTGCAAGTAGGAAAGCGGGTCTACCGGTTCGCCGCCTTCGTACCAACCGGGCGGCGTCCACATCTCGAAGAGGAGATGACAACCTTGCGCATCGCCGGTATCGCCGACGATTCCGATCGGCTGACCGGTGCGAACAGTTTCACCGGTGTGGAGGGGAGAGGGTTCGGCCAGGTGGGCGTACATGAAGTCGTAGCCGGTGCCGCGACCGTCGATGACGATGTAGTTGCCGGCGGCGCTCTGGTAGCCCGCGTACTGGACGGTGCCGCCACGGGCGGCGACGAGCGGGGTCCCACAGGCGGCCATCACGTCCTGGCCCTCGTGGGTGTGGCCGGAGCGCGGAGCGCCGAAGCGGCCGGCGCCCATGCTGAATTCGTGCTTGCCGAGAATCGGGAAGGCGTAGCCATAGAAGGAGAAGCCGAGGCTGAGGCTGGTCGAGCTGGTCGCCTTGCGGGCCGCCGGGGCGCTTTCGCCCTGGGGGCCGATGCGGAAGCTGTAGCGGCCGTTGCGAGCGGGGCGGCCTTCGTTGGTGGTCCCGTCCCAGCGGACTTTGTTGGCGACGTTGGGGGCGACGTTTTCGCGGTAGAAGGTCTTGATGACTTCGCTATTGGCGTTGACGACGTCGATCCGCAGGTCGTTTTCCGGCTGAGTGCTGCCGATCGTGTAGCTGAGGCGGGGGTAGCGGTAGCCGAAGTAGAAGGACTTACGGGGGCTAGTTTCCGCCGCGACCAAGGTCAGGGTGCCGGCGCTCGGCGAGGTCGCCGGGCTGCCCGAGGGGCTGCCTTTGGCGGTCGGTGAGCCGCCGGGGCTGGCAGCGCCGCCCGTCGTCGCCGCGGCGATGCCGCCGCAGCACGCCAGCAACGCCAGGACCGTCGCTATGCCTATCTTGCCGGCCAATCGGGGCCGGGCGAACCCTTGGTTCAACCGCAAAACCTCTCTTTCGATCGCCTGCGGAGTTAGCTGACGGGCTCGCGCTGAAAGAGTCGCGCTACGGACGCTTTTCGTCCGATTCGCCCCTGGGACCTGCAAAGGTCCCTTCGGTTCCTCCGCTCCTGCACAGTGGCCTGCGCGGGATTCGGCTGTTGTCGGGCGGCAGTATAGACCGCGAGATGGCTATCATCCCCCGGCCGCGCAGGTACGTCCGCGCGGTTTTTGCGCGATGAAGACCTTTGTTGCCACGCCAGCCAACCGCCAGCGCGACTGGTACGTCGTCGATGCCGAGGGCAAGACCCTGGGCCGACTGGCGACGCAGATCGCCGACACGCTGCGCGGTAAGCGTAAGCCGGAGTACACCCCACACATCGACACCGGCGACTTCGTCGTTGTCGTCAACGCGGAGAAAATCCGCGTCACCGGCGACAAGCTGGCGCAGAAGACCTACTACCGCCACAGCGGTTACCCGGGTGGGATCAAGTCCCGCAACCTGGGCGAAATGCTCGAGCGCAAGCCCGAGGAAGTGATCCGCAAGGCCGTGAAGGGGATGCTGCCGCGCAACCGCCTCGCCCGCCAGCAGCTGACCAAGCTGAAGGTGTACGCCGGGCCGGACCACCCGCACACGGCCCAGCAGCCGAAACCGATGGAGACGAACTGAAAACTTGATGGACGACGAGCAGAAAAAAGACGAGACGACGCAGGACGAGACGACGCAGGACGAGACCCCGCAGGACGAGGGCGCTGAGGCCGCGGGTCCTGTCTCCGATACGACCTCCTCGCCTGAAGGCGAGGATCCCGCATCGTCGCCACCCGCGGCAGACGCCGCTGAGGAGCAGCCGTCCGAGGAGGGGGCAGAGGAGGAGCCGTCCGAGGAGCCGGTTGCGGAGAAGCCCGAGCCTAAGGCTGAGGAGAAGAAGAAAGATGTGATTCCGGGGGCTGACCTGGAGCCGATTCTGGTTGAGCCAGAGGGGCCGGCTCTCAGCGCTGAAGAGCAGGCGCGGCTGGAAGCTGAAGAGGAAGAGAAAGCTCGCCGTGAAGCCGAACTGACGGCCGACGACACCGACGCTCCGGCGGCGAGCCGCGCGCCGGCGAAAATGGACAAAGGCGCCCGCTTCCTTGCGACCGGCAAACGCAAGAGCTCGATCGCCCGCGTCACCATCGTCCCCGGCAACGGCAAGATCGAAGTCAACAAGCGTGCCCTTGAGGAGTTTTTCCCGCGCCCCTTGCACCAGACGATGGTCAAGCAGCCGCTCGTCGTCTCCGGCTACGAGGGCAACGTCGACCTCCGCGTCCGCGTTCACGGGGGCGGCATCAGCGGCCAGGCTGGTGCCGTTCGCCACGGCGTCGCCCGTGCTCTCACCGAGATCGACTCCGAGCTCCGCGGTGACCTCAAGCGGCGCGGCTTCCTCACCCGCGACGCCCGCGTCAAGGAGCGTCGCAAGGCCGGTCTGAAGAAGGCCCGCAAGCGGCCTCAGTTCAGCAAGCGCTGACGGGGACGGGGTGAAGACCGCGCGCAAGCTCTTCGGAACCGACGGGGTCCGAGGGGAGGCTGGCACCTTCCTCACCGCCGAGCTGGCAACGGCGCTCGGTCGGGCGACCACCGCCACCCTGGAGGCCGAGCGGCCGCAGGTCCTGATCGTCCGCGACACCCGCGAGTCGGGCCCGATGCTGGAGGCGGCCCTGGCCGCAGGGATCGCCGCCGCCGGCGGCGGCGCGCTGCTGGCCGGCGTCCTCCCGACCCCCGCCGCGGCGATCCTCGTGCGGCGCCTCGGCCTCGACCTTGCCGCCGTCGTCTCCGCCTCCCACAACCCCTACGCCGATAACGGGATCAAGTTCTTTAGCGGCAGCGGGACCAAGCTCCCCGACGAGGTCGAGGCGCGGATCGAGGCGCTAATGGACGAGGCGCCCGCCGCGGCGCACGCCGGACGCGTCACCGAGCTCAACGGCGGCGCCGAGGACTATCTGCGGGCGCTCGAGTCGGCCTTCCCGCTCGACCTCTCCGGTCGCCGCGTCATCCTCGACTGCGCCAACGGTGCCACCTACCGAGTCGCCCCGGCGATCTTTGAGCGGCTCGGCGCCGAGGTGGAGACGATCGGGGTCGAGCCCGATGGTCGCAACATCAACGCCGGCTGCGGCTCCACTCACGTTGAGGCGCTGGCCGAGCGGGTCGCCGCCTCCAAGGCTGAGCTCGGCTTCGCCTTCGATGGCGACGGCGACCGCGTCCTCGCCGTCGACGGCTCCGGGCGGATCCACGACGGCGACGAGCTGATCGCCCTGGCGGCGCGCGGGATGAAGCGGCGCGGCGAACTTGAGGGCGGCGTGGTGGTGACCGTGATGAGCAACTACGGCTTCCACCAGGCGATGGAGAAGGAGGGGATCGAGGTCGCCATCACCCAGGTGGGGGACCGCTACGTGATCGAGGAGATGCGGCGTCGGGGCTGGAAGCTCGGCGGTGAGCAATCCGGCCACATCATCGCCACTGACGTTGTTTCCACCGGCGACGGCATCGCCGCGGCGCTGATGACGATGCGTGAGATCGGCGCCGCCAAGCTCGAGGACGCGGTGCCGATGGAGAAGCTGCCGCAGGTGCTGGTCAACGTCAAGGTCGCCGACCGCGAGGCAGTCCAGGACGCCGCCGTGGTCTGGGAGGCGGTCGAGCGCGAGAGCGCCGGGCTCGAGGGCCGCGGTCGTGTTCTCCTGCGCCCCTCCGGGACCGAGCCGCTGGTGCGGGTGATGGTCGAGGCTCCCGCCGCCGAGGAGGCCGAGGCGGTCTGCGGGCGGCTGGTGGACATCGTCCGCCAAGAGCTGGCCTGAGCCAGACCCGAACGGCCGCGCCCTCTACCCTTATTCGCCTTCATGTGCGGCATCGTCGGATACGTGGGCGGCCGGCCCTGCGAGGAGCTGCTGCTCTCGGGGCTGGAAAAGCTCGAATACCGGGGCTACGACTCGGCCGGTCTCTCCGTGCTCGCCGACGGCGAGGTGGAGAGCGTGCACGCGGTGGGCAACCTCGGCAATCTCCGGGCCGCGGTCGAGGCGCGGGCGCAGAACGGCGCCGGGCCGCTGCCGCCGTCGGCGACCGGCATCGCCCACACCCGCTGGGCCACCCATGGCCGCGTCACCGAGGCCAACGCTCATCCCCACGACGACAGCTCCGGCCGCGTCCACATCGTCCTCAACGGGATCGTCGAGAACCACACCGAGCTGCGCCGGCGACTGCAGGGCGAAGGGCAGGAGTTCAGCTCCGAAACCGACGCCGAGGTCGTCGCCCACCTGATCGCCAGCCACTACGACGGCGACCTCGCCGCCGCGGTGCGGGCGGCCTACGCCGAGCTGCGCGGCCATTACGCCTTCGTCGCCATGCACGCCGACGAGCCGGGGCGGCTGGTCGGTGCCCGTAAGGAGTGCCCGCTGGTCGCTGGCGTCGGAGAGGGGGAGAGCTTCCTTGCCTCGGCCATCCCCGCCTTCCTCGCCGACACCCGCACCGCGATGCCGATCGAAAACGGCGAGATCGTCGAAGTCGAAGCCGGCGCCGTCCGCGTCACCGACGCCGAGGGGAACCCGATCGAGCGCAGCTCGGAAGAGGTGACCTGGGACGCCGACGCCGCCGAGAAGGGCGGCTACGAGACCTTCATGCTGAAGGAGATCCACGAACAGGCCGACGCGGTGGCGGAGACGATTACCGACCGCCTGCCCGGCGACGCGGGGGTCGAGCTCTCCGACGTCGAGCTCTCCGACGAGCTCCTGCGCGGGGTGCGGCGGATCGTCATTGTCGCCTGCGGCACCTCCTACCACGCC
>DASSNA010000336.1:0-4266 GCA_035688445.1 Solirubrobacterales bacterium
GCAGCTCGGGGAGGGCGCGCGAGATGTGGTCCATCACCCGCACCGGCCCGCGCTGGTTGAGCTTCAAGTCGTTGATGATGCCGATCTTGCGCTCGAGCTCCGTCTTCTTCGCCTTGTAGTCCTCGACCTCCTTGATCACCGAGGCGAGCTGCTCGACCTCGCGGTTGGCGGCGGCGATCTCCTCCTGCTGCGCGTCGACGTCCCCCTTGACCTTCCACCAATAGACGCCGGTCGCCGCGGCGCCGAGCAGCAGGCCGGCGGCGAGCATCCACAGCCCGATGTCCTGGCGCTGCAGGATCGCCGTCGACTTGGCCTTGCGCACCGCCGCCGGGCGCTTGCCCTCGGAGAGCAGGTTGATCTTGATCATGCTAGTCCCCCGCCTTGCGGATGCCGAGGCCGACGGCCACCGCCATCATCGGCGCGATCGACTGCAGCCAGGTGCCGTCGAAGTCGCTCTCCTTGAAGTGGATGCGGCGCAACGGGTTCATCAGCTCGGTGGGCACCTCGAAGCGGTCGCGCAGCACCTGCAGCAGGTTGGGCGTCAGCGCGCAGCCCCCCGACAGCATCAGCTCGTCGACCGGCCCCTCCGACGAGGTGGCGGAGAAGAAGTCGAAGGTCTTGCGGATCTCCGACGCCATCTCGACCGACACTTGGTCGAGCACCGGCCGGGCGTCGGCCGGCGAGTAGCGGTCGACCGCCTCCCCCTGCTTGAGCTGCTCGGCCTGCGCGAAGGAGAGGTTGAACTCGCGCTGCAGCGACTCGGTGAACTGGTTGCCGCCGAAGGAGATGTCGCGCCAGAAGACGGTGGTGCCGCGGGCCAGGACGTTGATGTTGGTCACCCCGGCGCCCATGTTGATCAGCGCCACCACCTTGCGCGGGTCGAGGTCGTAGTTGGCCTCGTAGGCGTTCTGCACGGCGAAGACGTCGACGTCGACGATGGTCGGGGTCTTGCCCGTCTGGCTGATCACCGACACGTAGTCGTTGACCTTGTCGCGCTTGACCGCGACCAAGAGGACCTCCATGTTGTCGCGCCCCGGCTCCCCCTCGGAGAGCACCACGTAGTCGAGGCGGACGTCGTTGATGTCGAAGGGGATGTACTGCTCCGCCTCCCACTGGATCGAGTCCGCCAGCTCCTCCTGCGGCATGGCCGGGAGCTGGATCTTCTTGATGATCACCGAGTGGCCGGAGAGCGAGGTGGCGTAGCCGGTGCTCTTCGTCTTGGTCTGGTCGTTCAGGCGGTGGATGGCGTCCACCACCAGCGACGAGTCCATGATCGAGCCGTCCACGATCGCCTCGGGCGACAGCGGCTCGACCCCCAGGCGCTGCAGGTGGAACTCCCCCTTCCGCTCGCGCAGCTCGACCAGCTTGATCGCCGAGCTGCCGATGTCCAGACCGACTACACCTTTCTTGGCACGGGAGAAGAGCACGGTTTCAAGCTCCCCTTAAAAGCCCAGCTGTAATCGCTACTTAGGGTCGGTTACTTAAAGCTTCGCTCGAAGCTAGCAGTAAACGACACGGGTGTCAAGACAGCCTCATGCGTCTATGTCTATATTGTCCAGTGTCGGAACACTACACCACCGCCGCGGAGGACGCAAGTGGTTCGACGCAAGGAGTTTTCAGTGACTTCGGTGGCGGGCAGGTTGAGCCGGGGCGGGAAGTCTGGTACTCTTCCCTGCCCTCTGGGGCTAGCGAAGGAGAACGAGAGCCATGGCCAAGCAATGTGCAGTCTGCGGCAAGGGGACGGTCTTCGGCCGCAACATCAGCCACGCCCACAACGTGACCTCCCGCACCTGGGAGCCCAACCTGCAGACGGTGCGCGCCTTAGTCGACGGCCGCGTGCGCCGCATCGCGGTCTGCACCCGCTGCCTGCGCGGCGGCAAGGTCGTCAAGGCGCCGGTGCGGAAGTGGCAGCCCGAGGAGGGGGAGGCGGCGAAGAGTTGAGCCGCCGCCCGGGGCTTACGGCCCGGGCTACACGCCTCGGCCCCCTGCCGGGGGCCGGCCCACTCCCACCAACTCTTCACTGCGTCAACGAGATCCGCCCCGGAGGGGCGGTGGCATGTAGGCCGGGCCGCAAGCCCCGGCCTAGCTCAGCGCCTCCGCCGCCTTCCCGCCGTCCATGCGGCGGTCGACGCGGAAGACGCCGGTGATGGCGCGCACCTCGCGCAGCAGCTTGTCGAGGTGCTTGCGGTCGCGCAGCTGGCAGGCGACCGAGATTGTGGCGCGGCCGTTCTCGTGGGTGTCGGCGCCGATCTGCGTGATGTTGCTCCCCACCCGCGTGATCGCCTCGGTCAGGCGGGCCAGCATCCCCGGCTGGTCGACGGTCTCGATCAGCAGCGACACCTGGTAGACCTCGTCCTTGCGCCGCTCCCACTCCACCTCGATCTCGCGCTCCGGGTTGTAGAGCAGGTTCCTGACGTTCGGGCAGTCGACCGAGTGCACCGAGACGCCGCGGCCCCTCGTGACATAGCCGACGATCTCGTCGCCGGGCAGCGGGTTGCAGCACTTCGCCAGATAGGCGAGGAGGTCGCCGTGCCCCTTGACCGTGATCGGCCCGCCGGCGCCGGCGCCGAAGGGGAGGATCTTGCTCACCGCCTGGCGGAAGCGCCCGGGCTTCTCCGCCGGCTCGGCGAGCTTCTCCGCCCCCAGCACCCGTTCGAGCACGTGCCGGGCCTCCGTCTTGCCGAAGCCGATCCGGCTGTACAGGTCGTCGACCTTCGACAGCCCCTCCTCGTGCAGGTAGGTGGCCATCTCGGGGGCGTCGACCACCTTCTTGAGCGGCACGCCGACCTTGCGCAGGTCCTTCTCGAACAGCCGGCGGCCGATCTCCTGGGCGCGCTGCTTCTGCTGCGTCGAGAGCCACTGCCGGATCTTGCTCTTAGCGCGCGAGGTGGTGACGAAGGTCAGCCAGTCGCGGCTCGGGTTGCGCGCCGGGTTGGTCAGGATCTCCACCATGTCGCCGTTCGACAGCCCGGTGCGCAGCGGCACCAGGCGGCCGTTGACGCGCGCGCCGGCGCAGTGATGGCCGAGGTCGGTGTGCACCCGGTAGGCGAAGTCGAGCGGGGTGGCGCCGCGCGGGAAGGCGAGGACGTCCCCCTTGGGAGTGAAGACGTAGACCTCGTCCGGATAGAGGTCGACCTTGAGCGTGGTGAGGAAGGTGCGCGGGTCCTGCACCTCCTTCTGCCACTCGAGGAGCTGGCGCAGCCAGAGGATGTTGGCGTCCTGGTCCTGCACCTCGATCTTCCCCTCCTTGTAGCGCCAGTGGGCGGCGATCCCCTCCTCGGCGATCAGGTCCATCTCGCGGGTGCGGATCTGCACCTCGAACGGCTGCCCCTGGTGCCCGACGACCGTCGTGTGCAGCGACTGGTAGAGGTTGGGCTTGGGCATCGCGATGTAGTCCTTGAACCGCCCCGGGATGGGGCGCCAGCTCTGGTGCACGATCCCCAGGGCGGCGTAGGTGTCGGGCTTGCTCGCGGTGACGATGCGGAAGGCCAGGTAGTCGTAGAGCTGCGAGATGTCGATCCCCTGGCGGCGCAGCTTCTCGTAGATCGAGTAGTAGCGCTTGACGCGGAAGCTGATCTCGGCCTGGATGCCGGCGGTCTCCAGGCTGCTCCCCAGGCGCTCGCGGATGCGCTCGATCACCCCCTGCGCCGCCTTGGTCTTCTCGGCGATGCGCTGGTGGAGCTCGGCGAACTGGTGAGGATAGAGATGATAGAAGGCGAGGTCTTCCAAGTCCCCCTTGACCTTGGACATGCCGAGGCGGTGGGCGATGGGGGCGTAGATCTCCAGCGTCTCGCGCGAGATCCGCCGCCGCGACTCGGGGGTCAGGTGCTCGAGCGTCTGCATGTTGTGCAGGCGGTCGGCGAGCTTGACGACGATCACCCGGATGTCCTTGGCCGAGGCGAGGATCATCTTGCGGAAGGTCTCGGCCTGCGCCTCGTCGCGCCGCACGTACTCGTGGCGGCCGATCTTGGTGACGCCGTCGACCAGCTCGGCGATCTCCGGCCCGAACTCCTGCTGCAGCGCCTCGTGGGTGGTCAGGGTGTCCTCGACCACGTCGTGGAGCAGGCCGACGGCGACGCAGGTCTGGTCGAAGTTGAGCTCGGCCAGGAGATAGGCGACGTTGAGCGGATGGATCATGAACGGCTCGCCCGAGCGGCGCGTCTGGTCCTTGTGCATCTCGGTCGAGAAGTCGTAGATCGAGCGCAGGAAGACCGGATCGACCTTGCGGCCGTGAGCGGTCAAGCAGGCGAAGATGTCGTCCATGCT
>DASSNA010000337.1:0-2474 GCA_035688445.1 Solirubrobacterales bacterium
GTGACTTGACCGTCGAGGATTACGAGCAGGATGGGCTGCGCGCGCGGGCCGAGCAGGCGCTTGGCGAGCTGGCGCAGGCCCTGATCGACAACCCCACCTTGCACGACGCGATCACCGCTGCCTTGGGGGCGCGCGAGAAGGCGCTCGAGGCTCAACAGGCGGCGATGAGTGCCCTCAACCTCCCCTCGGCGACCGACGTCGAACGGCTCGAGAGGCGCCTGCGGTCGTTCTCGCAACGGTTAGAGGACGTCGAGGAGGCGATCGACGACCTCAGCAGCGAGCTTGGCGCCCTGCGTCGCGAAAACGCCAAGAAAAAGGACAAGAAAGAGCCGAAAAAGGTTGAGGCTAACCCTCAACCTTAGGGTGAGAGTAGGCTTGCGGCGACCGCTCCCGCCTGCTTGACCAGCGCCTCCAGCTCCTCGTCCCTCAACTGCCCCGAGTCGCTGCGCTCGGTGATGATCAGCACCACTGCAAGCGCTACGTTCAGATGTGCGCCCGCGGCCAGCAAGGCCGCCGTCTGCATATCGGCGGCGTCCGCCAACAAAGTGGGCGAATGTCGCTCAGGGTCGTGGAGCGCATCGAGGCTGACCGCGACCCCCAACTGAGCCTCGTCGAGCGCCTTTTCAAGCTGCCCCGTCAGCTCCCGGTCCGGCTGCGAGGCCGCCCCCGCCTCGGTTCGTGCCTCGGTCACGACCAGCAGCTCGCCCAGCCCGATGTCGCTCAGCCCGGCGCCGGTTCCGATCCTGATCGCCCGGCGGACCCCGAGCTCCGCAAGGTCGTCGAGGACGACCGTCGCGCTCGGCCCGCCCATCCCGGTCGACTGGACCGTCAGCTCGTGCCCGGCGGGGGTGGCGCCGGAATATCCCCAGAGCCCCCGGGCGTGGTTGCTCATCTTCGGCTGCTCCAGCAGCTCCTGGGCCAGCATCAGGGCCCGGCCGGGGTCGCCGACGAGAATCGCATCGGCGGCGACGGGGGCGGTGGGTCGGAGGCGCGCGGGCATCTGCCGCTGACACTAATCGGAAGGGCCGCCCCGGAATTTCCTGTAGGCGTCCAAAGACCGGCTTCCGCTCTTGTCAGCTACCGACAGATGGACGACCGGACCCCTTAGCCGCATCCTCGCTGGCTAGCCTCGCCGTATGGCCGACAAGCGAATTTCGCTTAGCGAGGCGGCGCGGCGCTCGGGGGTTCCTGCCAGCACGCTGAAACGATGGGCGGCGGAGAAGATCGTGCCGGTGCGGCGGGGGCGCTGGACGGCGACCGCGGCGGCGCAGGCGCGGGTGGTGGCGCGGATGCGGGACCGCGGCTACTCGCTGGAGGATCTGAAGACCGCGGGACGCGAGGGGAGGCTGGCATTCGGCTTCACCGAAGAGCTCTTCTCGGGGGCCGGGGAGCGGCTCACGGTCGAGGAGGTGGCGGAGGAAACCGGCATGGAGCCGGACCTGGTCGAGCGGATCCTTGTCATCCTCGGCACGCCCGTCGACCGGCGCCGCGAGATGGGGGAGGAAGACGCCGCCGCCCTGCGGCATTGCGCGCGGGTCCTCGCCGCCGGCTTCCCTCTGGTCGCCTTCCTGCAGCTGGTCCGCGTCTACGCGCAATCGATGCGGCGGATCGCCGACGCCGAGGTGCGGCTCTTCCATCTCTACGTGCACGAGCCGCTGATTCGCGATGCGGTGCCCGAGCTGGAGATGGCCGAGGAGATGGGGGAGCTCGCCGCCGACATCCTGCCGCTGGCGGCGCCTCTGACCGAGTACCTGCACCGCCGCTACCTGCGCTTCTTCGTCGAGCAGGACGTGGTCGGGCACATGGAGGCCGACGCCGCCGCCGTCGACACCGCCGAAATCGAACTCGGGCACATCCACATCGCCCTCTGCTTCATCGACCTCACCGGCTTCACCCGCTACACCGAGGAGGAGGGGGACATCGAGGCGCTCGACGTGGTCGAGAACTTCGTCGCCTCGGTCGAAGCGACGCTGCCGCGCGAGGCGACGATCGTGAAGACGATCGGCGACGAGGTGATGGTCGTCTCACCCGATGCCGCCTCACTGACGGAGTGGGCGGTCGACTTCCTTTCGCGCTTCGCCGAGCGGCCGCAGCCGCGGGTCGGGATCCACTTCGGCGACGCCGTCTACCGCGACGGCGACTACTTCGGCAGCCAGGTCAACCTCGTCCACCGCGTGGTCAACCGGGCGCTCGCCGGCGAGGTGCTGGTCACCGACGCCGTCTGCGAGACGATCGCCGGCAGCGACCGGCTCGAGATGGAGGGGATCGGCCAGGTCAGGCTGAAGGGGTTCCCGGCGCCGACCGAGCTCTTCGTCGTCCGCGCCGCATGACCGCCGACGAGCTGCTGGAGCGGGTCGAGGCGGGGGGCCTGATCGCCGGGCCGGCGCCGCTGGTGGCGATGCTCTCCGGCGGCCGGGATTCGGTCTGCATGCTCGACCTCGCGGTGCGGGGGCGGGGGGCGGAGGCGGTATCGG